>QCLY01000005.1 GCA_003214195.1 Prochlorococcus sp. AG-418-G23 | reverse complement strand
ACCCCCCAGGAATAATTAAAGAAGAAGCCTCCTTAGGTATTTCTTCATCATCATAAATACTCCATGAAATCAATGGTATGCCTATTTCACTCAAAAACTCCTTAGTTTCAGGGTATTGAAAATGAAAGATTTTATCTTCTGCAATTGCGACAGGTCTATTTTTGTCTATTTTAAAATCTTCAAAACTGACAGAATTAAATTTTTTTTTATGAGGAGATTTCAGAAACTTAATAAGGGAAAATACATCAATATTTCTTTCGGCAAAATTAGCAAAATACTCAACATCAATTTCTTCACCATGATCCAATGGAGATATCAAACCTAAATTTGCTTTGTTTAAAGTTATTTTTGGATCAGATGGTAAAAAACCAAGAATTTCGATATCTTCATTTTTAAAAACTTCTTCGATTAATTTTTTATGTCTATCAGAATTAACGTTGTTAAATATAATTCCTGCTATTGACAACTCATCATCGTAATCTCTAAACCCTCGAAGAGTCGCCAAAAGAGAAGCCACTTGACCTCTAGCATTAACAATAAAAATTACTGGAGCATTGAGAAGTTTTGAGATATTTGCTGTACTCGAATAGGTTGTTGACCCTAATCCATCAAATAGGCCCATTGCCCCTTCAATTAATGAGAATTCATATTTCGTAGAATGTTTAAAAAAACTTGCTTTTACCCATTCTTCACCACTTAAAAAAATATCTAAGTTTCTACAAATAGGTTGACCAATTGAACTAAGTTGTTGTTGATCTAGATAATCTGGGCCAACCTTAAAAGTTTGTATCTTTATACCTTTTGAGAACGCCCAACAAGAAATTAAAAGCGATAACGTGGTTTTCCCACTATCTGAAGAAGGCGAAGCTATTACACAAGGCATTTATTAGTTACTAAAACCATTAAATATTTGAAGAGCTATTTTAATAGAATTTGCAAAGAGAGGACTTGTATTACCTCTACTACTTCCCAATAATTTACTAACATCATACTCTGATGTAGAAAAAGAATTTGGAACAACTTGTTCTATTAATTCCATATTAGCCATTCCCCCTGCTTCAAGTCTCATACATTCAACTGATTCACAGCCAAGTATTACACAAGTGTTATTTTTTTGTACCTCGCTAATTTTTGAAATCATTCTCAATCCAATAACTTGTCCTAAATGAATACTTGGATTTCCCAAAGATAAGGGATTAATTGATGCAGAAATTATTTCGTCATTAATTCTTTTAAAGTCTATTTTTATTGATTCTGCATCCCTTTCAACTCTAAGAAAAGACCAACCAAGTTTATCGCTAATCCATGCGATAAAAAACAAAGCTTGAATCATATGATCTCCAGCGATATCAATATCAATATCTGTAATATGGTCTAAAATTGGTCTCCTTGAAGGAGGATCAAAAATCATAGCCAATGATTCCCTCCAATTTTTTAACCTAACCCAATTCAAATCATTAATAGCTTTATTTGAATTATTTAATTGATCTAAAACTTTTAAACATCTGTTGGGGGATCCAAGAGCACTATCAATAATTAACCTTAGACCATAGTTAGTAAAATATTCAAAAATCTCGGGCGATTCATCCAAGCTGCCATTCCACCACAACCAAGAAGGTAATTCATCAATGGTTAATTCATCAATTATTTTTAATCCTTTATGGGATATTGTGGCAGAGTCCCCCCTAATAACTACTAAATCCCCACATATAGGTTGTATAGTTGGAGTATCACTTAATGGACAGTAAGCAGATACAAAAGTTTTGATATCTGAATTTTCATTTAACGTTGGCGCTAGAGTTATTAATCTTCTTGGATTTAATGTACTTATTGATGATTCAAAGAATTGTCCTCTAAAGTCCTCAAAGTCTTTATTGCATAAATTTTCCTTCAACAAATTCAATAATGCTTCACTATTAAGGGAAGTAGTAATAGGAAGTCCTTGATCTAGTATAAAATTCTTAGAAGCTTCTATTATCTCTGGACGTAAATTTCCAGTAATTGGGCCATTTACTATTCCTTTTTGAACCAAACATTGTTCTAGCCAAGCAGGCTGCCAGACAATTAATGAAAAAGTATTGGCGCCAGTATTATCTTTATCCTCTGAAATCCATAATTTATTAAGGTAATCAGAAATTTCTTGATAAGGCAGCTCTAATGGGGTTTGGAGTGTAAGTTGAGGTTTCATTTTTAAGGTCTGCGCCAGAAAATATTATCTTTAGAAAGTAATTGATCAGCCTCAGGAGGTCCCCATGTCATAGATTCATAATTATAAATAGGTAACTTCCAAGGAGAATTATCCATCAATTCTATTAATGGCGTATAAAGCTTCCAGGCGGCTTCTACTTCATCACTTCGAGTAAATAAGGTTGGATCAGAAAGCATTGCATCAGCTAATAATCTTACATAGCCTTCATCTGATGGTTCTCCAAATGACTCATCATAAGAAAATTCCATCTCAACAGGTCTAGATTTCATTCCAGAACCAGGAGATTTTACCTCAAATTTGAAAGTAGCGCCTTCATTTGGCTGAATTCTAAGGATAAGTTGATTTGGAGCAGGATTAATTATAGTCGATTCAAATAAATGTACAGGAACATCTTTGAAAGTCAAGACTATTTCTCCAAGCCTTTTAGGTAGTCTTTTCCCTGTTCTCAAATAAAAAGGAACCCCCTGCCAACGCCAGTTGTCAACGAAAACTTTCGTCGCAATATAAGTTTCTGTTGTGCTATTACAATTAACTCCATCTTCCTGCCTATATCCTTTCAGTCGACTTGAGATATTTCCTCCCTCTCCATATTGACCTCTTATGCAAGAATTCCACGGTTCATTCTCATCGGAAAGTTTTGAAGCTTGAAGAACCTTAGCTTTTTCATTTCTTATTGCTTCTGGTTCGAATTTCCCAGGAGGTTCCATAGCGGTAACAGCAAGCATTTGAGTCATATGATTTTGAAGCATGTCTCTTAATGCACCTGAGGTTTCGTAATAACCTGCTCTATCCTCAACACCTACTGTTTCTGATGAAGTAATTTGGACACTTGATATATAATTTCTGTTCCAGATTGGTTCAAAAATAGTGTTAGCAAATCTCAAAACAAGAATATTTTGAACTGTCTCTTTGCCTAAGTAATGATCAATCCTATATATCTGACTTTCTTCAGCGCAACTTTGAACGATTTTATTCAATTTTTTTGCACTTGAATAATCTCTTCCAAAAGGTTTTTCAATAACTAAACGACTTTTCTTAGGATCATCTAAAAGGCTAGCTGCTTTTAAAGCTTTACATCCACTTGCATAGAAATCCGGAGATACTGACAAATAAAATGTTCTATTCCCATGAGTAGCTTGTACTTTATCAATTTCATTTAATCTTTTAGAAAGCCTTACAACGTGATCACTTTGTTGTAAATCAACTGGTTCATAGAAAAGATAATTAGAAAATTTTTCCCACTCACTTTCTTTACCAGATATTTGATTAGCTAGCTTTACTTTCATCTTTTCTCTAAACTCATTATCAGTCCAAGGTCTTCTTGCACAACCTACTATTCCAAATTCACTAGGAATTCTTCTTTGCAAATAGAGTTCAAATAAGGCTGGTATTAATTTTCGATGAGTAAGATCTCCACTAGCACCAAATATTACTAAGCATTGTGGGGAAATAACTCTTTCCTGCCGTAACCCTAATCTTAGAGGATTACTTAAAGTTGAAGGCATATTTTTAGTATTCTTTTTTTAAAATCCTCTTTTTTTCTAAGATTAGCTACATTTTGTGTCTAAACCAAAAAGTATTTATTAAGCACAACTTAAATCTAAATATCAAATATTTAGTAGGTCTCTACGTGCCATCTTCCTGCTTTTTTAAGTTGAGGTCTTAATTCTGACCAGTTCAAACCTTTTTCTTCAGCAGCTTTTGTCATCGCCTCATCTATACCTGGCTCCATACCCTTTAATCCACAAAGATATATATGTGTCTTCTCATCTTCAATCATATTGAAAAGTTCATTAGCTGACTCTAAAACCCTGTCTTGAATATACATTCTTCCTCCTTTTGTATTTTGCTGCTCACGACTAATAGCTTTAGTATATTTAAAATTATCTGGATAATCAGTGAGGTACCTTTGAAGATCTTCCTCGTATAATAAATTAGCTGATTTTGGGGCACCCATAAATAACCAAGCTTTGCCTTTAAAGTTCCATTTATTTTTTTCTTTTTCAGTTGCTTCGAACATTCTTCTTAGATAGGCTCTCATAGGAGCTATTCCAGTTCCAGTAGCCAACATAACTATGTTTGCATCCTCTTCATCTGGGAGGAGCATCTCTTTACCTACAGGTCCTGTAATTTTTACTTTATCTCCAGGTTTAATATCGCATAAGTAAGTGGAGCAAACTCCATTTATAGTTTCGCCATCTTTTTCGTACTGAAGCTGCCTAACACAAAGAGAAACTGTATTACCTTTAAAATCATCTCCATGTCTAGTGCTAGCTATTGAGTAAAGTCTTAATTTATGTGGTTTTCCATTAGCATCTTCTCCTGCAGGCATGATACCGATACTTTGGCCCTCAACATAGTTCAAGAATGGATCACTATCTTTAAGGTCAAAAGTAATGTGGTTTACTCTCCCAATAGCTCCTTCTTTAAGAAGACTATAATTTTCTATTACAGTACCTTCATAAGGTGTCTTGGGTCTATATATATTTACTGGTACATCAGCATGTTTCTTCTTAACTACTGTATTAGCTTCTTCTTTTGCGATAGGAGCAGGCGTAGAAACTGATTTTTGTTCAACAGGTTTTACAGTCGATTTTTTTAATTCTGTATCTTGTGGGAAGTTTGAGGATCTTTTGTTAAAAAATTTTTGAATAAAAGAAAAAACTCCTATTATAACTGGTATATGAGCCAAGCCGCCTGCGATAACTGTTGATTGTGAATACATTTTTTAGTTTTCTTTATATAAAAGACTATCAATTTGTAGTTTAATTTGTAGTTATTTTATAAAAATGGTTACGTTTTGAGATCGGAATAATTTAATAAAAATATTTTTATTTTTCAGTAATTGTTGTTTTTATCAGTATAGTTACACAGAAATAATTTTTTATCTAACTAAAAAATTTATTCTATGAATAATCCTCAAGAATCAGTAGATCATTCTAAAAGCAATGATTACAGGACAATTGAGCAAACGATGGAAAAGCTCTCTGGCGGAACAAGAAGACTTGCAGCTCAACTTACAACGTCTGCGAGTTTTGATTCTTTGTGGAATGTTTTAACAGATTATGATCGACTAAATCTTTACATACCAAATTTACTTTCAAGCAAAAAAATATATCAAAAGAACAATAATGTCCACCTTAAACAAGTTGGGGCTCAAGATTTCCTTGGCATGAAATTTTCAGCAGAAGTTACTATCGATTTATTCGAAGATAAAGAAAATGGCCTTTTAAAATTCAATTTAATAAAAGGGGATTTCAGGAAATTTGAGGGTAGTTGGAAAATTCAAAACATTAAAAATACCTCAAAAATTTCACTAATTTATGATCTTACAGTTCAAGGTTGTCAGTGGATGCCAATAGGAATGATAGAAAAAAGACTAAAAAAAGATCTCTCAGAGAATTTGATTGCCGTAGATAGACAAGCCAAATCATCAAAGAAAATAGTTTAAAATTTTAAAAATAGCCCCAAGGGGATTCGAACCCCTGTCGCCTCCGTGAAAGGGAGGTGTCCTAGGCCTCTAGACGATGGGGCCAGGAAATAACCATAATAGCTTATTAAAAAATTAAGAGTAAGGCTAGCCTTTCGTCAAGTATTGTTGCTCTTTGTTTTGTCCTTGCCACACAGGAACAGTAAAATGGAAACAAGAACCCTTCCCAATCTCAGATACGACCCATATTCTTCCCCCATGGACTTGTACAATTCTCCTGCATACAGATAATCCTATGCCAAATCCTGATGTACCTTCAGAAGTCTGTGGGAGTCTAACTCTATCAAGAAAAATTCTTTTTTGTTCACTCATAGGAATGCCAACACCTTTGTCACAAACTGTAATTTCTACCCATTGATTGGTCTTATGAATCATTGTAATTTTTATAGATCCAGAGTCGCTAGAAAATTTAATAGCATTTTCTATTAAATTCAAAAATACTTGCCTCATTCTTCTTTGATCTGCAAATACACTTGGCAAATCAGATGGAATATCAGTATCAATTTCAACATTCCTTAATCTCCAGAATTTTTCTAATTCGAGTATTACTTCAGCACTAATATTACCCAAGTCAATTTTTTGAGGATTAAATAACGCTTCCCATTTAGTTGTTCCCACCTCTAAAAGATCCTGAGATAGAAGTTCAATTTCTTCTAAACGTCTTTTAATAACCTCTTGTAATTTTGAAATATCTATTTGGCCAAGTTTTTGACTTTGAACAGCCAAAGTTGCTGCTGTTAATGGAGTTCTTAATTCATGCGCGACCATTCTTAATAATCTTTCCTGTGACTCTATTCTTTTTGTTAATGTCTCATTTTCTTGTCTTAAAACGAGAAGTTCATCTTCGAGAAGAAATTCTTTTTGAGTTCTTATTGAGTCAAGTTTGGATGGTTGCAAGTTAATCCCTAGATTTTTTGTTAGGCCTTCCTGTGACCACCTTGGCAACCATTTTTGCAATTGAGTAAAAATATTACTTCCCGCAAATATTTGCTTTGGAGCTGGGGAAACCTTTATGAGAGCAGGAATGGCAACTAACCTGTGTAATTCAAGTAACTCAGGCTGCTCTGTTGGTTCAGAGATCTGAAGAGATATCTCAAATTCGCAATCATCTGATTCTAAATAAGCAACAAGGGACTTAATATCACTACTAGATAGATGATTTCTAGCTGCAACGAGTATTAATTTTAGCTCTTTTTTATCATTCAAATGATTTTCCCTGAAGTGTTGAAAAGCTGTTATTCCTTATAAACACATTAAGATATTTTTTTTTATTCTACAGATAAGCTATGAAATAAATAAGATTTAGTTTATATATGGTTGCCATTAATCAAAAGGAAAACCTAAATTTTGGAGAAAATAATTCTCCAGATATTAGTTTAAATAGTAATTTAAAAAGATGGTTTTCAAGAAATATAGGACTTTGGAAATCTAATAGAACATACTTTCTTAATGAAGGGGGGAAAACTTACAATTTATGCATGAATTTGAACATAGAGTCACTTGAGAGTAAAAACCCATGGGAAACACATTACAAATTCTCTTGGTATCCAGAAAAAAAATACAATTTCTTTAACGAAAATTCCAACTACAAAGAAAAAGGCGAAATGCAAGCTTTCCTAAGAGGACATCAACTAATTAGACAAAACTTTTATTTAAGTGATATGGATGGGATATCAAATATTAAGCAGGTAGATGAACATGAAATGATTTTCGAATCTTCATATGAAGACTGGTATATTCTTGAACATACAAGACTTATTGAAGGGGATAATTACAGATTTAGGGTTATATATTCATGGAATAAAAATGAACTTAAAATTGTAGAGAATCATCATGAAATTAAAAATATTACATAAATTTTATTTGTGAATTTAGTTCAAAAATAAAAATGTTATCTTAAATATTAATTATCAAAAAGTCTAAATTAATATGTATCACTCCCATTTATTTAAAAGACTATCCATTTCACTTATTTTTTTAACTGTTCTTTTTCATATTAATCCTAAGTTAAGTGAAGCCAAAGCAAAAAACAAAATAATCCCTGCTAATGATAAAGACCTTGATCTCTATAGGAGTATGGGAATTACCTACTTATGCAGTACAAGCGCTAAAGGTACTGATGCTGATTTTGAAAAATCTTTAGTTGTCGCGACAAATTTATTCTCTACTGTAATGCAACAAAAACACGGCGGTTACATTAAGGAGGGTAAGAAGAAACAACAAAAAATTGAACCAAGAGCATTGCAAAATAACATCATGTTTCAATTAGTAGGTGGAGCTCTTAATTATTGCCCTAACAACGTACCCAAAGCAATGGAAGAAGAATTTAAAAATTCGGTAAAAAGAATTCAAGAATCAAATAAAAAATAATATCACTAATTATCTAAACATAGAGCTAACAGAACTTTCTTCGTGGATTCTCCAAATAGCTTCACCAAGCATATTTGCCACAGAAAGTACTTTTAACTGTGGGAAGTTATCTTTGGGAATAACTGGTATGCTGTTAGTTACAATAACTTGTTCAAATAAATCTTTAGTACTTAATCTTTCATGAGAAGGTGGAGAAAATACTGCATGTGATGCACAGGCAAATATCCTGTTAGCTCCTTCCTTTTTTAATAAATTAGCTCCAGAACAAATCGTTCCGCCGGTATCAATCATATCGTCTATAAGAATTGCCGTTTTACCTTTAACTTCACCGATAACTGTTAGGCTTTCGGCAATATTATGAGCTGATCTTCTTTTATCAATAATTGCCAAAGGAGCATCTTTCATTAATTTGGCGAATGCTCTTGCCCTCGCGACTCCTCCTACATCAGGAGAAACAACTACAACTTCCTCTAAATTTAGTGAATCTAAATAATCAATTAATACCGGTGAACCGTAAATATGATCACATGGTATATCAAAATAACCTTGTATTTGAGCGGAATGTAGATCCATAGCAAGAACTCTATCAACTCCTGATTTCTCAAGTAAATTAGCTGTGAGTTTTGCCGTAATGGACTCTCTCCCTGAAGTCTTTCTATCTGCTCTTGCGTATCCAAAGTAAGGTATTACCGCTGTTATTTGTCTGGCAGATGCCCTTTTACAAGCATCAACCATAATCATAAGCTCCATTAAACTATCGTTTACTGGAGCGCATGTAGGTTGTATTAGAAATACATCACAACCTCTAATAGATTGCTGAATCTGTACATAAAGTTCACCATCAGCAAATCTTTTCGATACTAAAGGTACATTATCTATCCCTAAGTATGAAGCAATTTCTTCGGCTAGTTTGGGATTGGTTGTTCCACTTACAAGTCTTAATCTACTTTTAGTTAGATTAATATTTGATTCTTTATTCTGCACAGCCGTGATAAAACTTGTCACGAAATTTGCAATGTAAAACTATACTCTTATCGTAGTCGTTTATGCGAATTTCGCAAAAGATAGTAACTAGATGTTTTCAAAAGTCAAATATTTTTCGCCAAATATGAATTAGAATCTATTAAAAATGAAAAATGTATTTTAAAATTTTCGAAACCAAATGGATCATATTTGTCAATTAAAAAAAATTTAATTATCGTAAAATTATTAATATTTTTTAATTTAAAAGAATTAAAGATAATGCAAAAAAATGTTTTCACAATCAGTTCCTAAAAAATCACTAGGCATACTTATGCATCCTACCTGTATACCTGGAGAAGTATGCGGAACATTTGGAAAAGGTGCTAAAGAATGGATAAACATGCTTAATAGGCATGGGATTGAATACTGGCAATTTTTACCTCTTACACCCACAGACTCTACAGGTTCTCCATATAGTTCTCCATCTAGTTTTGCACTTAACCCATGGTTTCTTGATGTAGATGATTTAATCGAGAAAGAATATATTTTTATTTCTAACAAAAAAGAATTAGGGGCAACTAATCAGAATAGGGATTATTTTGATTTTGATATTGCGGAAGATTTAGCAATAAAAATAGGTCATCTCCTTTTGCAAGGTTGGAGTTGCCAATCCGAAGAGAGAAAAATTGCTTTTCAAAAATGGGTTAGCAAGAATTTATGGGTAGAAGATTATGCAACATTTTCTGTTATCAGAAAGGAATTTAATATGTTGCCTTGGTGGGAATGGCCCCAAGAATTTAAAATAAAAAACAACAAGTTCTTAAAATCATGGCTTAAGAATAAAAGTAAAGAAATAATTAAAGAAAAATTAATACAGTGGCATTTAGATGAGCAATGGACTGCAATTAGAAATTTTGCAAAATCCAATAATGTCAAGCTTATAGGAGATTTACCCTTTTATGTTTCTAGAGATAGCGCCGACGTATGGAGTAATAAATCATTATTTTCTATTTTTAAAAATGGAGATTTAATCTTTCAAAGTGGCGTACCACCAGATTATTTTTCATCAACAGGACAATTGTGGGGAACACCAACCTATTTTTGGTCAAAACACAAGAGGACTAATTTCGATTGGTGGAGAAAAAGATTTAAAAGGCAATTTGAACTAGTGGACTTATTGAGATTAGATCATTTCAGGGGTTTAGCGGGTTATTGGAGAGTAAATGGCAAATCCAAATCTGCAATTAATGGTAAATGGATAAATTCTCCAGGTAGATCACTATTAAATAAACTTAAAAAAGACTTAGGTGCTTACTATCTACCAATTATCGCAGAGGATCTGGGAGTAATAACACCAGAGGTAGAAAGATTAAGAAATTTTTTTGAACTACCTGGCATGAAAATATTGCAATTTGCTTTTGATGGAAATGAAGATAACCCGTATTTACCTAAGAATATTGAAGGAGAAAATTGGGTCGTTTATACAGGAACTCATGACAATGCTACTTCCATCTCATGGTGGGAATGTTTAGATATCGACTCTAAAAGAAGAATAAAAGATGAGTATAAATTTTCAGAGAATCCATCTTGGAGCCTAATAGAAATTGGCATGAACACAAATGCCAAACTTTTTATAGCCCCTATACAAGACATATTATCTTTAGACGACGCAAGCAGGCTAAATAAGCCTGGAACAACAAAAAACAACTGGAAATGGAAGTTAAACATAACTTTAGAAGAAGCAGAAAAACATATCAAAATTTTCAGTGAACTAGGAAATAATTTTGAAAGAACTAGAAAGTAGAAATTTGTTGAAAATTATTTTTCAATTATTTTATTTTCAATATTTTGAATTTCTATGACTTTTATATTCATAACAAAATATCTTTTTAATATAAATATTGTCAAAATCAATATAAAAAAATAAAAAAGACTTCCCTGCCAAGAATTTAATAGATCGAATTTGTAAAGAAAAAAATCTTGTTTATCTTTTTTGATAATCCTTTTCTCTGGGTTTGCTAATTCTATTAGTGTATTTTTTTTCAACCCTAAGCATTCCTCTAATTTAATTAATATAGATCTTATAAAGGGAAACTTTGGCCTGATATCTGCATTATTATCTTCAATAGAAGATATTGTTTTTAAAGGAATTTTTGAAATATCTGACAATTCTTGTATTGTAAGGTTTTGTTTAATTCTTGCTTCTTTTACCAACTCAGCAATTTCTTTGTAGTGATCCACTAATTTGTGATTAAAGCCTTTATTTTTCTTGGTTTTTTTATTAAATAAAATAAGATTTTTCAAAATATTCATTATATTCTTTCAGACATATATTAATTCTTTTTTTACTGAGTTTTAAAAGATAAGTAATTTATTTAATTTTAATTAAAATCATATTTAAATTTATAAAAAATTCATCAAAAACTAGACTGTTGAAATGATTTTTTGGAATGCACTTTTTGCAATATTTAAGGGACCGAAAGTATCTCTAATCAAGCCTAAGAGTTTCTTCGCATCAGTAAATTCTAATTTATCATCTTTAATAAGACTTAAAAGAAAGTTCTTTCTTACCTCTGAGCCTTCTTTACTAACAAATAATTTCAACCCGGCATTAGCTACTGGTATGAGGTCTGAATTAATATTCTCAGAATCCTTAAATAAAATATTGAAAAGACTTTCAACTTTTTCTATTTGAATTCTACCTCTTTTATCAAAAACGATTTCTAACAGAATTTCTAAGATTTCTTCAGAATTATCAGTTAGTAATTTTTTTGCTATATAAGGATATGCAATTTTTAATATTTTAAATTCAGGGTCTAGTCTTAGTGCTAAACCTTCTTGACTAACAACAGCTCTTATTATTAACGCAAATCTACTAGGCACTCTAAACGGATAAGAATACATTAATTTTGAAAATTTATCGGTTACTTTTTTAAGATTAAAATCCCCAACTTCAGCACCTAGAGATTCGCCTAGAACTTCCTTTAATGGTTCTACGAGTTTTTGAAGATCTTGATCTTTAGTTAGAAAACCTAATTTCTGGAAATCCTTTGCAAGAAGATAATATTCTGAATTTATTATGTGAACAATTGCCTTGATTAGGGTGATTCTATCTGAATTTGTAATAGTATCCATCATCCCGAAATCTACATAAGCTAAATTCCCAGAATCTGCATTCCCTCCTTTTAAAGCAAACATATTTCCAGGATGAGGGTCTGCATGAAAATAACCATATTCAAATAATTGCTGTAGACCACTTATCACACAAGTCTTTATAAAAGAAGAAGGTATCAAGTTATTTTGCTCCAATAAAGCTCTATCTCTCAACTTAACTCCATCAATCCAAGAGGTTGTTATAATTCTTTTTGATGAAAATTGTTTCTCAAATTTAGGAATAAAAACGTTTGGATTATTTTTAAATAAATTTGCAAATTTTAAAGCATTTCTACCCTCTTGTTCGTAATCAATCTCATCAAAAAGAGCTTTTCCAAATTCATCTATTATCTCTCCTATTCCAACTCCAATATTTAGAGGTAAAAAAGGAGAAAAAATAGTAGCTAAAAATCTTAATATTACGACATCCCTTCTTATAAGAAAGTACAAATTTGGTCTCTGCACTTTCACCGCTAAATAAGTATTATTTTTTGTTTTTGCTTTATAGACTTGACCTAAGCTTGCAGAAGCGATTGGAATATTTGGAAAATTGTCAAATAATTCGTGAGCAGGAGCTCCAAGTTCCTCTTCAATAATCTTTAAAGCAACTTTATGATCAAATGGCGGAAGATTATCCTGTAAGTTTGTAAGTTCTGTAAGCCAATCCTGTCTAACAAGATCTGGTCTTGTTGATAATGCCTGACCTAATTTTATAAAACAAGGTCCTAAATCTGTGATTACATTAAAAAGATATATTGAGAGATTTTTTTGTACATTTTTATTTTTACTGTTACCTTGAAAAAGTATTCTTAAAAAAAGAAAAATAAAAGTTAAAAGGATATATAAAACTCTTGGTATGAAAATCCATGGTCTCAAAATCAACCAAATCAAGTCACCTTTTGCTGAATATTTCGAATAAGATCTTGTCATTAAGATTTAAAAATATCAAAGAAGAACATAATTTGTTTCATTCTATATACGTTAATAATACTTTATGAGAATTTCATCTTTTCTAACTAAAAAATTTTTAAAATCACTTTTCTTTCCTGCGCATAATAGAGGTGCGGCTCTACCAAAGAAATTAGTGAAATTATTAAAAGGTCCGCCTGGTTATTGGGACTTACCGGAACTACCAGAAATTGGCTCACCATTATCACAAAGCGGATTAATTGCCAAATCTCAAAACGAATTCTCTGAAAGATTTAGGGCGAAAGGATGTTTTTTTGGAGTTAATGGGGCCTCTGGATTAATACAATCAGCATTAATTGCAATGGCAAATCCTGGCGAATTTATTCTAATGCCTAGGAATGTTCATGTAAGTGTTATAAAGATATGCGCGATGCAAAATATACTTCCAATATTCTTTGACCTAGAATTTTCATTAGAAACAGGTCATTACAAACCCCCAACGAAAACCTTGTTGGAAAATGTACTTAAACGAATAAATTTTAATGAAAAAAAAATTGCAGGGGTAATTCTCGTAAGTCCGACATATCACGGATATGCAGGGGATCTAGAACCTTTAATTGATGTTTGTCATCAAAAAAATTTACCTGTTTTGGTCGATGAAGCCCATGGCTCATATTTCCTTTTTTGTGAAAAACTCTATTTGCCAAAATCTGCTTTACTATCTAACGCTGATTTAGTTGTTCACTCATTGCATAAGTCACTCAATGGGTTAACTCAAACTGCAGCACTTTGGTATAAAGGGAATCTAGTAAATGAGCATAATTTAATCAAGAGTATAAATTTGCTACAAACAACTAGTCCGAGTTCTCTATTGCTTTCTTCTTGTGAAGAGTCTATAAAAGATTGGCTCGATAAAAAAAGTTTATCAAAATATCAAAAACGAATTTTAGAAGCAAAAAATATCTACAAAAAATTAATCCAAAAGAATATTCCTCTCATAAAAACCCAAGACCCCTTAAAGATAGTGCTTAATACTTCTAAAGTTGGTATTGATGGTTTTACTGCTGATAAATTTTTTTATAGAAATGGTCTTATTGCTGAATTACCAGAAATGATGACGCTCACTTTTTGCTTGGGATTTGCGCATCAAAGAGATTTTCTTGATTTATTTGTAAAGTTATGGAATAAATTATTATTAAATTCAAAAAAACCAAAAAGACTTGAAGTATTAAAGTCACCCTTTAAATTAGTTCAAGAACCTGAGATTGAGATTGGAATTGCCTGGAGAAGTGAAACTCGTATCATTCCTTTCTCACAATCATTAAATAAAATCTCGGGAGAAATTATTTGCCCTTATCCTCCAGGGATACCTCTTCTAGTCCCTGGAGAAAAAATTGACATGGCTAGGTTTAATTGGATAAAAAATCAAAGTTCGTGCAATGAAGATCTGGTAAATTTTAATATAAGAGTAATAAAAACATAGAAATTTGATATGAGATTTAGAAGCGGATTACTTATAGGAATTTTTGGTTTAATTGTTGTTTTATTAGGAGGATGGGTATTTACATTAGCAACTGCTTTGCTTACTTATTTAGCATTATTGGAATTCTTTAGAATGGCTGAATTTAAAGGAATAAAACCTGCAACAAAAACTACATTAGTTTCTTCTTTCATAATTATAATATCCACTTATCTTGAAACCATAGGTTTGCTTGAAGGAGAAATAGCAAACTCAATTTTGCCTATCTGTTCAGTAGGAATATGCACTTGGTTACTTTTACAACCAAAATCTGGGACAATTTCAGATATTGCAGCCTCTATTTTTGGTTTATTATATTTAGGATTTTTACCTAGTTACTGGATAAAGTTGAGAGGATTAGAGGCAGTTGTAATAAGTTCCAATAAAGGTTTTATATCATATGAAAACTTATCTAATACCACCGGTCTTCATTTAACATTAACCTCTTGTTTTTTAATTGTAGCTAGTGATATTGGTTCCTATTTTATTGGGAAGTCATTTGGCAAAACATCTCTTTCTCCTATATCTCCAAGCAAAACCATAGAAGGCTTAATTGGAGGGATATTCTGTTCGATTTTATTAGCGATATTTTTCGCATTTTTACTCAATTGGGAAAATCCAATATTCGTTGGAATTTTATATGGAATTTTAATTTCTCTTATGGCATTAGTTGGAGATTTAATTGAATCAATGATGAAGAGAGATGCAAAAATAAAAGATTCTGGAACTTTTTTACCGGGACATGGGGGCATTCTTGATAGAATTGACAGCTACATTTTTACGCCATCTATTTTGTATTACATTTTTATAATCCTCAAATATCTAAATTAAACATGAAATAATTTATTCCAAAAAATAATCTTGGATAATTTTACTAGATAATGCTGGTAAATCTACATGAGGAAGGTGACCACAATTTTGCAAACCTACAAAATTTAATTTCTTAATTTTTCTAATATTTTTTATCTCGTTTTTTCCAAGAATTCGATCATTTTCTCCACACACTGTTTTAATTGGGATATTTTGAATATATTTATGTGTTCCAGCAAACCCTCCACTTTTTGCAAAAGATGCAAGCGAATTCCTCCATCCTTTACAGCCCAAATGGATTGAAGCAATTTGCTCTTCCATTTCTCCAACACATTCATCTGGAAAGGCAAATGCTTGTTTACAAAGACTTTTCCTGACCTGCGGTAATCCTAAAAATGAAGCCCCTATCTGGTTAAAAGGGAAAGGAATTCTCTTTGGTTCCCCGAACAACCCGGCAGGAGATAAGAGTATAATTTTATCGATAGAATTAGGGATTTCAAAAGCAAGTTTTAAAGCTGTTGATCCTCCCATAGAGGCACCAATAATTTTTAAATTATTTGTTATTTGTATGGTCTTAAGGAGATCAATTAAATACGAAATTATTTTCGAGGGATTATATTCATTTGTTGCACACCTAGGACTAAAACCAAAACCTAGGAGGTCAGGAATTATTACTTGGAAATTTTTTTTTAATGATTGATAAATTCTCCTAAACTCTAAAAAACTACTATCAAAGCCATGTAGAAGAAGTAGAGGCTGACCTTTTCCTCCAACAACAACAGGGAATTTCAAAGAGTTCCATTTTTGATTGAGTTCTATCCACTTAACATCATTTGCCAAATAAAGACCTAATGGATCTAATAAAGAATTCTTGGCATTCTCAAAAAAATCTGAATTTAATTCACTAAGTTGTTCTAAATGGGTTTTAGTCAAAAAAATAATTAAGTTCTAATTTTTTGTTTTTCAAAATTTGCAATGACTTCAATTACGTCCTGTTTATTAATTTCAAAAGGCAAAAAGTGGATCTCAGATTTTTCTCTACAAGTAAAATTAGCGATTTTTTCTAAATTGTCATTCTCAAAAACATTAATTCCTAATTCTGAAATAGTAGTTGGCAAATTTAATTCTTTCATGAGTACCAACAATTGTTTTATTGATTGATCAGCTAATTTATTATTATTTTTCATTGCTTCAAGTCTTAATTGCAATAATAATCCAACTCCAACAATCTCTCCATGTAAGAATTTATTTGGAATAATTATCTGAGTAATTGCATTATGGATAGCATGTGCTGCTGCAGTTCTACACTTTTCTCCACCAATGCCACCAACTAATCCTGCCGTAAGTCCGCACGCTTCTATGGTGTTTCGCCAAGAAAGATAATTGTCAAATTCACCCTTAAATGCTTTTTCTCCATCTATTAGTAGCTGATCTCTTAAAACTCGTGATATCTGAATCGCTTGTTGAACAAGGCCATCATCTATTTTTGAACTTGTTATTGAGGATTCATACCATTTTGCCAAAGCATCTGCAATTCCACTTGCAAGTGTTCTTGATGGAGCTGTTTGAATAAATTTATGATCAAATACAAGGATTTTTGGACAAGCTCTTAATGAAACATCTTTTATGAATTGACCATTCTTTGTATAAATATTCGATAAAGCTGTCCACCCCGCACATGTAGAAGCGCTTAGAGGCACGGTAATACAAGGGATACTTAGACAATCTGCTATATATTTACCAGAATCTAGAACTTTACCTCCTCCCGCAGCAATAATAGAATCATTTTTATTCTTTAAAATGATGTTCTTAATTCTTGAAATATCTTCATAACAACAATCGAAATTTAAATTTTCAGAATCAACGTTAAGTCTTTGATTCTTTAAATCTAAAAAAATTTTTTTTTTCAGATTATGTGTATGAATGCTTCTGCCTAAAACAAGTGGACTTTTAGTTAATCTAGAAATATGGGGTAAGGATTTTTCCCACGCATCATTCCCTCTAAAAATAGTTTCTGGAGAAATTGACTGCATTTTAATTTATTTTAATTGACTAGAAGTTAGCACTTGCTAACTCTTGAGGCGATTCTTCAGAAGAAATATTGATAGTTACTTTTTTATTATTATCTATATCAACCAAAGCACTATCTCCATCTTTTATTCTCCCAGAGAGGACTTCTTCTGCCAGACTGTCTTCTAGTAAACGCATAACCGCCCTTCTTAGAGGTCTCGCACCATATGAGGGATTATAACCTTCTTCAACAAGTCTATCTTTGAAAGCATCAGTTACGTTTAATTTGATGCCTTTATCTTGTAGGCGTGCAAAAACTTCTCTTAGCATGATTTCGGCAATTTCTTTAACCTCATTTTTGGTTAATTGCCTAAATACAATTATTTCATCAAGTCTGTTTAAAAATTCAGGTCTAAAATATTGCTTGAGTTCTTCGTTAACCAAAGATTTGATTCTATTATATTGGCTATCTTCAACAGAATCCCCAGAAAACTCAAATCCTAATCCACCTCCACCTTTCTCGATAACTTTTGAACCGATATTAGAAGTCATTATTAGCAAAGTATTTTTAAAATCTACAGTTCTTCCTTTAGAATCTGTAAGCCTACCATCCTCTAGTAGTTGCAATAATAAATTAAATACATCTGGATGAGCTTTCTCAACTTCATCGAACAAAACAACTGTATATGGACGTCTCCTAACTGCTTCAGTAAGCTGACCACCTTCATTAAAACCAACATAACCAGGAGGGGATCCAATAAGCTTACTAACTGTATGTCTTTCCATAAATTCTGACATATCTAATCTGATCATTGCTTCTTCGCTACCGAAAAAGTATGAAGCCAATGATTTCGTCAATTCAGTTTTACCTACGCCAGTAGGACCTGAAAAAATAAAGCTTGCAATAGGTCTATTAGGATTTTTCAACCCAACCCTTGCTCTTCTAATAGCTCTAGATACTGCTTTTACAGCTTCATCTTGTCCAATTAGTCTTTGATGAAGTGTTTCCTCCATATTAAGGAGCTTAACTGATTCAGTTTCGGTTAATTTTTGAACAGGTACACCAGTCCATGATGCAACTATATGAGCTACGTCCTCTTCGCTAACCTGAGGATTATCCAATAGATTTGATTCATTTTTTACTGAATCAGTTGCAGTATCAGATTTATCTTCAGATGTAGTTTCTTTTTTATTATCAAGAACCTCTTTAATTTTTGCAGATAATTCCATCTCTTTTTCTCTAAATTGACCAGCTTGGTCAAAGTTTTGATCTCTGACGGATTCTTCCTTTTGTTTTTGAATTTGTCTTAATTCTTTATCAAGTTGTTTAGCTTCAGGAGGAAGTTTAGAATTGATTAATCGAACTCTGCTACCCGCCTCATCAATAAGATCTATAGCCTTATCTGGTAAAAACCTATCAGAAATATAACGGTCACCTAGATGTGCTGCAGCTTCTAAAGCATCGTCAGTAATTTTTAAACGATGATGTTGTTCATAACGTTCTCTAAGACCTTTTAAGATTTCGATTGTATCTTCTATGGAAGGTTCTCCAACCATAACAGGCTGAAATCTTCTTTCCAAGGCAGCGTCTCTCTCAATATGCTTTCTATATTCATCGAGTGTTGTTGCGCCAATACATTGAAGTTCTCCTCGCGCCAATGCTGGTTTAAGAATATTTGCTGCATCAATAGCTCCTTCAGCAGCTCCAGCACCTATTAAAGTATGCACTTCGTCTATGACAAGTATAACGTTACCTGCAGATTTAATTTCTTCCATTATCTTTTTTAATCTTTCTTCGAATTCGCCTCTATACTTTGTACCTGCCACCAAAAGTCCTATATCAAGGGTTAAAACTCTTTTATCTTCAAGTATGTCAGGGATATCGCCCAACTGTATTCTTTGCGCCAACCCTTCAGCAATAGCTGTTTTACCTACGCCAGGCTCTCCAATAAGTACAGGATTGTTTTTTGTCCTCCTACCTAATATTTGGACAACTCGGTCAATTTCCTCATAACGACCAACCACTGGATCTAGTTTTGATTCGCTAGCAAGTTTAGTTAAATTTGTCCCAAATTCATCAAGAGTAGCAGTTTTTAAATTACCTTTGCTTGAATTAGCTCCACTACCAACTTCAGCAGTTTCTCCTAGCATCCTAATAACTTGAGTCCTAACTTTGGTTAGGTCAATATTAAGATTTTCAAGAACTCTAGCAGCAACACCCTCACCTTCTCTAATTAGGCCTAAAAGCAAATGCTCAGTCCCAATATAATTATGTCCTAATTGACGAGCTTCTTCTAAAGATAATTCCAAGACTCTTTTAGCTCTAGGTGTGAATGGTATTTCAACAGCTACAAAACCCGAACCTCTACCAATTATTTTTTCTACTTCAATTCTTGAATCTTTTAAATTAACTCCAAGTGATTTAAGAACCTTAGCCGCAACTCCAGTACCTTCACCTATTAAACCCAATAAAATTTGTTCTGTACCAACGAAATTATGACCTAGCCTTCTAGCCTCCTCTTGAGCAAGCATAATGACTTTTATAGCTTTTTCTGTAAATCTTTCGAACATTAGAATACAAAATCCTATTAATAACCTACCAGTAATAAGTAAATTTTGTGTTCAGAATGAGCTTTTGTGAATACCCAATAATATTTTTTATACTATCAAAACTGAACTTTTTAGTGATATAGCAATAAATTATAGTATTTTCAGGCATTCTGGTTATCCGAACAATTTAATTATTAAATTATTTTGAAGTAAGTTTTTTTTCTTTTAAAAGAGCATCAGAACCATCTTTATAATAATTTCTCCTTATCCCCACTGTAGAGAATTCAAAGTTATCATAAAATTTTTGAGCGATAATATTACTTTTCGAGACTTCCAGAAATAGTTTATTAATATTGAATCTACGACACCATCTTATTAAGTAGTTCATGAGATTAGATCCAAACCCTTTTTCTCTAAATTTATGATCTATCGCAAAATAATTTATTTGAGCCTCATCAAGAATTACTTGGAAAACACATATCCCAACAATAAGATGTGAAACTGATATCCCAAAAACTTTTATACCATCTTTTTTAAATTCATTAGACCATTGTTTTTTACTCCATAAGGAAATTGTATTTGAATCTAATTCATAACATAAATCAAGATCTTTCTCATTTATTTCTCTAATGGATATCATTTTATTATAGATTTGTATTCAAAAATTTAAATTAAAAGTCATTATAAAATTTGACAGATCTATCAAAAACCAATTAATGAGTCCATGGAAGAAAAAAAATCATTCTTAAAAGAAGAAATTGATGTTAAAAGTCCCAATAAAAATATAGTGCCCATAACCACAGCTATTGGGAGAGATGGTAAGCTTTCAATTGGTGGATGTTCTATTGAAGATTTAGTGGAGAAGTATGATTCCCCTCTTTATATTTTAGATGAAATCACTTTAAGGCGCTCTTGTAGAGCTTACAAAATAGCTTTAGAAAAATATTACCCTGGGGAATCACTCCCTATTTACGCCTCAAAAGCAAATAGCTCTATCTTCATGAGTAATCTTGTTGCCTCAGAAGGTTTTGGACTAGATGCTGTTTCAGAAGGGGAATTATTAACTGCTCTTCAAGGTGGGGTACCAAATGAAAAAATTGTTTTCCATGGAAATAATAAATCAGATAATGAAATAGAGTTTGCTGTAAGAAATAACATCAAAGTTATTGTTGATAACGACTATGATCTAGAAAGGTTAGAAGAACTTTCAATTTTACATAATCGTGACTTAGAAATAATGATTCGCTTCACGCCAGGAATAGAATGCCATACACATGAATACATAAGAACAGGGTCATTTGATAGTAAATTTGGATTTGGAATTGAATATTTAAGTACTTTATTTGAACGCATTAGTAATACAAAACATTTAAACCTAAAGGGTTTACATGCTCATATCGGTTCCCAGATTTTTGAACTTGACCCACATAATGATCTTGGCGAAATAATGGTAAATGTTATTCTCGATGCCAAAAAATTTGGGCATAATATTCAAAAATTAAACGTAGGTGGAGGATTAGGCATAAAATATACTGAAAACGATGATCCCCCTTCAATCGATGAATGGGTAAAAACAATTTCCACCTCAGTTGTTAAAGCCTGCCAAAAACATAATTTAGATTTACCAATACTTATGTGTGAACCTGGAAGATCTATTGTATCTACTGCAGGAATAACTATTTACAAAATCGGAGCTTTTAAAAAAATCCCTGGTATCAGAACATATTTATCTGTTGATGGTGGGATGAGTGATAACCCAAGACCAATAACATATCAATCAAATTATTCTGCATGTTTAGTAAGTAATCCATTTAACACTAATTCAAAAAACAATTATACTATCGCCGGGAAGCATTGCGAATCAGGGGATGTACTGTTCAAGGAAATAGAACTAGCAGATTGCAAAACAGGAGATCTAATATGTGTTTTTGGTACTGGAGCGTACAATAATTCAATGAGTTCTAATTATAACAGGATCCCGAGGCCTGCCGCCCTGATAGTTTGTAATGGAGAAGCAGAGATTATCCAAAAGAGAGAAAGTCCTTCAGATCTTTTAAAATATGATGTATTGCCTGATCGCTTTATTAAACAAAATTAGGTACATTTAAATTAATTTTGTATTTGATGTGAAATTCTGGGGGTTTATAAATCTAAAATTTTTACTAGATGTTTTATTTGCAGTTGGTTTTGGACTTCTATTATTTTCAAGAGTAAAGGAACAGAGAACGTTATGGCTTTTAAGGGGATACTTATTTTTAGTTTCGTCAGCATGGTTTATTCAAAGATATGCATATCTTCCATTAACATCGAAATTAATTGATGCAGTAGTCCTTGCCTGCTCTCTCTCCTTGGCAATTCTTTGGCAAGGAGAGCTTAGAAGATTAATGGAATTACTAGGCACTGGTAGATTAGCTGTATTACTAGGCAATCCTCAAAAGGAATTTAGAGCAACTTCAACAACTATTACTCAGTTAGTTGATACTGCAGGTAAACTTTCTCAAAACAGAAGAGGGGCTTTAATCGTTGTCGATCTTGGTAGTGATTTAAGACCTGAAGATTTTTTATATTCAGGCACAAATATTGAGGCACAATTATCAACTGACCTTTTAATAAATCTTTTTGCAACAGATACACCATTACATGATGGAGCAGTTCTTGTGAAAGGAAACAAAATAATTTCTGCAGGGGTTATACTTCCCCTCTCTAGACAGGGGATTAGTAGATACGGCACAAGACATTTAGCCGCACTAGGGATTACGGAAAGATTTGACAGATGTATTTGTATTGTTGTCTCAGAAGAAACAGGTACGTTATCCTTAGCAAACCAGGGAAAACTGGAAAGACCAATTACAAGCAGCAGGTTACAAGAACTTCTTCTAAATTTAATTGGTAATCAAAATTCTATTGGAACAAGTAAATCATCATTAAGTAAAAATGCTTTATCCCAAAAGACAAATCCAAGTGATAATACTATCAGTGATATCTATGAAAAAGATTCCAACAAATCAGAAATCTTTAATAATAAAAAGGATTAACTAATGAGCTTAGGAAAAATAATTGACAAGACAAATAATGACTTATCAAAAAAAATAGATAAGCAAAAAGTCCCAGAACATGTAGCAATAATTATGGACGGGAATGGAAGATGGGCAACAAGAAAAGGCTTACCACGTTCATTTGGCCATAACAAGGGGGTTACTGTTTTAAAAGAAATTATCAAAGCTTCAAAGAAATTAGGTTGTAGGGTGCTTACTGTTTATGCTTTTTCAACTGAAAATTGGACAAGGCCAACAAAAGAAGTTGATTTTCTTATAAATCTTTTTAGCGAAGTATTGAAAAACGAAATCGAGGAAATCCATCAAGAATCAATTAAATTAAAATTTATTGGTGATTTGACCCCTTTCCCAGAAACTTTAAAAAAAATAATATACAATTCAGAATCCATAACAAAAAACAATAATTCTTTTTTATTAAATGTTTGTGTGAATTACGGCGGCAGACAAGAAATAGTAAAAGTTGCAAAAGAACTAGCCTTGAAATCTTCTTCAGGGGAAATAAAACCTAACGAAGTAAATGAAGAATTATTTAATTCAAAGTTATTAACTAGAGGAATTAAAGATCCAGAATTATTAATCAGAACAAGTGGAGAAAAAAGGATAAGTAATTTTCTTTTATGGCAATTGGCTTATTCAGAAATATATATATCTGACGTAATGTGGCCAGACTTCAATGAGTTGGAATTCCTTAAAGCAATAATTGATTACCAATCAAGGAATAGACGTTTTGGCGGTATAGAATCATTACCAAATGAATCTCTTGAAGATTCTCAATTTTCTTCTTAACAAAAAATGACTAATTCAAATATTCAGTCTTGTAGAGAAATCAGGTTTAATTGGGATAGAGAAGAAATATTAGAAATACTTAATATGCCTCTAATTGATTTAATGTGGAAAGCACAAATTATTCACAGGGAATTCAACAAATACAATATTCAATTGGCATCATTGTTCAGTGTAAAAACTGGTGGTTGCGAAGAAAATTGTTCATATTGTAGCCAATCAATTTATAGTTCTAGCGAAATTAAAAGTCATCCACAATTTCAAGTTGAAGAGGTTCTAGCTAGGGCTCGAATCGCAAAAAAAGAGGGTGCAGACAGGTTCTGTATGGGTTGGGCATGGAGAGAAATTAGAGACGGGAAATCTTTTAATGCAATGTTAGAGATGGTTAGTGGTGTAAGAGATTTAGGAATGGAAGCATGCGTTACAGCTGGAATGCTAACAGAAAAACAAGCTTCTAGACTTGCTGATGCAGGTTTGACCGCGTATAATCACAATCTTGATACTAGTCCTGAACATTATGAAAATATTATTACTACAAGAACTTATCAAGACAGACTAGATACTATCAAAAGGGTAAGAAATGCAGGAATAAATGTATGTTGTGGAGGAATAATAGGTTTAGGTGAAACTAGTGCAGATAGAGCATCTCTTTTGGAAGTGCTATCAAACATGAATCCCCACCCTGAAAGTGTGCCTATAAACTCATTAGTAGCTATTGAAGGTACTGGTTTACAAGATGAAAAAGAAATAGATTCTATTGAGATGATAAGGATGATAGCTACAGCCAGAATTCTAATGCCAAAAAGTAAAATAAGACTAAGTGCCGGTAGAGAAAAACTCTCAAAAGAAGCCCAAATTTTATGTTTTCAATGTGGTGCAAATTCAATTTTTTATGGGGATGAATTACTCACAACTTCAAATCCATCTTTTCAATCAGACAGAAAACTTCTTAAAGAGGTTGGAGTATCATTTAATAGGGATTTTGAAACTTGTGAAAAAACATTTTCTTCTTTATGAAAGTCAAAAATTATAAAATAGTTTCTCTTTATTCTTTCTTTTCATTTCAAGAAAACTTAATTCTTGAACTAAAAAATAAATTATTAGAATTTGAAAATGAAAACGATCTTTCAGGCTTACTAATTTTTGCAAGTGAAGGTATTAATGGCACTATTTGTGCTGAGAAAAATGTAATTGATATTGTTATCAATTTACTTAACAAATATACAGATAATAAAAATTTGAATTTAAAAGTATCTTTTTCAAAAAATAAAGTCTTTAAGAAATTAAAAATAAAAATCAAAAAAGAAATTGTTACCATGGGTGTTAATGAGATATACCCTTCACAAGATAATGGGACATATGTTGACCCAGGTAATTGGAATAAGTTAATCAAAAATCAAAATACAATTGTTATTGATACCAGAAATCATTATGAAGTTGCTATAGGGACATTTCATAATTCTATAAACCCAAATACAAGAAATTTTAGCGAATTCCCCAAGTGGATAGATGAGCATTTAGAAAGTCATTTTGAAAAAAAAGAATCTACAAATATAGCAATGTTTTGTACGGGAGGGATCAGATGTGAAAAAGCTACAAGTTTACTAAAAAAGAAAGGTTATAAAAATATATATCATCTAAAAGGTGGCATCCTTCAATATCTTGATGAAATACCAAAAGAAGAAAACTTATTTGAAGGTGAATGTTATGTTTTTGATAAAAGAGTTGCTTTAGATCATGAATTAGGAAAAGGCTCCTACTCGATTTGCCATGCATGTGGAATGCCAGTTTCAATTCAAGATCAAAAAAGAAAAGAATATAGAAAGGGTATCCAATGTCATTTCTGCATAGATCAATTCAGTGATGATGATAGGGAAAGGTTTGAAGAAAGGCAAAAACAGCTCGATAGATTAAAAAGGGTTAAATCAAACAATTTATAAAAATTAATTTTATAAAAATATGAAAGTTGAAGAACTAGAAAAATTAGCAATTTCCCGTGGACTATTAATTAAAATACAGGTCAGAGAAACACTTGGGTTATGTTTCTTTAGAATCGTTGTTGCAGAAAGGAAAGATAACATAATAAAGATTTGGGCCGAAATGAAAGGTTGGACTTATTTAAATAAACAAGGAATTCAGCTTGATACATTAAGAATCCTTAGTAAATCGCCCTCTTTTGTTTCAGAATTAATTTGGGCAACAACTATGGCTTGGGCAATTGAAAAGAAATCAAGCAATAAAGCAAGACTTTTAGCTATTTTTGATAGTGAAGGATATAGTAAAAAACTTGTAAGATATTTCAAGTTAATAGGTTTCAAAATTGTGAAAGAAGTTGGTTCTAGCCCAGTAGATCTTTTATTAAGATTGGTCTGGGGAGGTGCGGGTACGCTTATGAACGGGGAATGTTTTTCCATATTGAAAAAACTTGAAAAAAAACTCTCTTTAATTGAAGAAAGTTAACCGGCATGATAACTACTTCTAACTAAGGGGCCAGAAGATACTTTCTTGAATCCTAATTCCTTAGAAAAGCGATATAAATATTCAAACTCTGATGGGTCCCAATATTTCTTAACTGCTAAATGATTTAATGAAGGCCTTAAATATTGGCCGATTGTAATTTGATCACAATCTATTTTCTTAAGATCATAAATTGTATATTTAATTTCATCCAATGTTTCTCCAAGACCTAACATAATTCCTGATTTTGTTTGAATATGAGGAGCAATATCTTTTGACTTTTTTAGTAAACTAAGTGATCTTTTATAATTAGCAGCTCTTCTAACTTCTTTTTGAAGTCTTTCAACAGTTTCAAGATTGTGATTAAAGCAAATTGGATCTTTTTCTAAGATCATTTTCAATCTTTCGGTCTGAAGATTATTAGTTTCATCAGAATTTTTGCCCCCTCCCCATAAATCAGGAGTCAAAACTTCTATTTTTATAGTTGAATCAATTTTTCTAATCTCATTAATTGTAGATATAAATAAATTTGCACCATGATCTGGTAAATCATCTCTAGCTACAGATGTTAAAACCACATATTTTAGATTTAGTACTTTTACTGCTTCAGCTACTTGAAAACATTCATCAAAATTAATTGAATTCGGTGTACCTTTGTTTACCTGACAAAAAGCACAAGAACGAGAACAGATTGATCCACCGAGTAAAAAAGTAGCTGTTCCGGAGGCATAACATTCTGCTCTATTTGGACATCTTGCCTCTTCACAAATAGTATGAATATTTGATTTTTTAATAAGTGTTTGAACTCTTTCGAACTCTGAAGCTTTACTAATAGGAAATTTAATCCAAGAAGGAAGTCTTAAGATTTTTTCTTGCTTGATTAGATTATTTTGTCTCATTTCTAATTTAGTTTTGTTCTTCCCTCTAAAGCCCTAGCAAGTGTAACTTCATCTACATATTCAAGTTCACTACCCATTGGAAGACCGTAAGCAATCCTAGTAACTTTAGTAAAAGGGGCTAACAATTTTCCAATATAAAGACTTGTAGTGTCTCCTTCAACACTTGGGGTCAATGCCAATATGATTTCCTCTATTTCAGAATTACTAACTCGTTCTACTAGGCTTCTAATTTCTAAGAGTTCAGGGCCAACTGAATCCATTGGGGATATTAAACCACCAATAACGTGGTAAACACCTTTAAATTCTCTGGCTCGTTCTAAAGCAAGTAAATCTTTCGTTTCAGCTACCACACAGATTAGTTTTTGGTCTCTTTCAGAATTCCTACAAATTTCACATTCATCTTCTGAGGTCAAATTGAAACATTTTTTACAACGCCCGACATTATTATGAGCTTCTAACAAGGCCTTTGAAAAATCCCTTATTGTGCTTTCAGGTTGTTTTAAGATAAAAAGCGCTAATCTTTGAGCAGTTCTTGGACCAATCCCTGGGAATTTCTCAAAATGACCAATTAATTTTGAAAGTGGCTTGGTATAGGTAATCAAAATTAAACTATTTCTAGAAATAATTTAGACGTAAAATCCTGAAATGCCATAATTGTTTGCTTTTAATGTCTTATTATGTTCTAAGTTAGTAATTCTAAACAAATGAAAAATATTAAATTTAACCCATTCAAATATTTATTTTTAATTATTTTGTGTTTAACACTTAGTGCTTGCAGTGGAGGTCTTAATGCAGGATTAGAAGCTTATCAAAGCCCTGATGGGAGATATGCCTTTTTGTATCCAACAGGATGGACTAGAGTAAAAGTTGATGGAGGACCTGAAATTATTTATCATGATTTAATAAATAGCAATGAGACATTAAGTTTAGTTATATCAGATGTAAATAAAGAGGTGCAATTAGAGCAATTGGGGAGCCCTAGAGAAGTAGGTCAAACATTAATTGACAAGGTAATTGCTCCAGAAGGCTCAGGTAGAGAAGTCAAACTTATAAATACCAATAAGAGGGAGGCATCAAATCATATTTTCTATGATTTAGAGTATGAATTAAATTTAAACGATCAAGCCAGGCACGAATTAGCCACTGTCGTAATTGATAGAGGAACACTTTATACTTTCGCTGTAGGTACAAATGAAGAGAGATGGAATAAAGTTGATGGTATGTTCAGCAATGTAATTGAATCATTTAACTTTTTAATATAATTTAGAAATTCTATATTAGATTCCTACTTGGACATTCCACAAATCAGCATATATATTGTTCTGGTCCAATAAGTTTTTATGTTTTCCATGCTCTACAATTGCTCCCTTATCAATAACAATAATATTATCTGCATTTTTTATAGTGCTTAATCTATGAGCTATTACTATAGTCGTTCTTTCTTTTGTGATTTTAGATAATGATTTTTGAATCAAAGCCTCTGTTTCATTATCAACTGAGGCTGTAGCCTCATCTAATATCAATATTGGGGCATCCTTTAAAACAGCTCTTGCCAAGGCAATTCTTTGGCGTTGACCTCCTGAAAGCCTTTGCCCCCTTTCTCCCACTATAGTTTTATAACCATCTGGCAACTGTTCAATAAATTTATGAGCTTCAGCAATCTTTGAGGCCTTAACAATATCTTTAAAACTTGGATTAATTGAGCCATAAGCAATATTTTCTTGTACGCTACCATGAAATAGATAGGTTTCTTGACTTACTAAAGATATGCACTTTCTTAAATCCCTCAAATTAATTTCTTTAATAGAAATGCCATCCAAAGTTATTGAGCCATTATTACTATCATAAATCCTAAGGAGTAGTTTAATTATTGTACTTTTCCCAGAACCTGTTAAACCAACTATTCCTAATGTTGAGTTATTTTCAATCTTGAAATTTATGTTCTTTAAAGTTAAATCTCGGCCAGGATAATTAAAATTTACATTATTAAAAATAATTTCTCCTTTAGTATCCTTAGGTTCAATTTTAATTTTCCCATCTTTTATTTTTACAGGTGTTTCTATGAGATCAATCACTCTATCTATAGATGCCATAGATCTCTGAAAATCATCTAAAACATGCCCCAAAGTAGTTAAAGGCCATAATAGTCTTTGTGTAATAAACACTAAAAAACTATAAGTACCTACTTCAAGTGTCTTATTCCAAGTTTGGAAACCTCCAATCAATAGAATCGCTATAAAAGCAAATAAGATTGCAAATCTTATAAGAGGGATAAAAGCAGAAGATAATTTTATTGCAGCCTTATTACTTCGTTGATAATCGAGACTTTCTTTATTTAGTCTATTTAGTTCCCATTTTTCTTTAGTAAAACTTTTTATGGTCAGTATTCCACTTAAATTATTATTAAGTCTTGATGCCAACAGTCCAGCTTTATTTCTAACGTCTTTATATTTTGGAGCAAGCTTCCTTTGAAATTTAATTGATCCCAAAAATATGATAGGAATAGGAAAGAATGCAAATAAAGCTATTTTTGGAGCAACAAAAATCATAGTTCCTCCTATTATTAAGACAGTTACAAATAACTGAATAATCTGGTTAGCACCTTGGTCTAGAAATCTCTCGAGTTGATTAATATCATCATTCAAAACAGATAAAAGTCTTCCGGTATTATCATTTTCAAAAAAATCCATATCTAATTCCTGGATATGCTCATAAGCTTTTATTCTTAATTTATGTTGCGATAGCTGAGCCAAATTTCTCCATAAAATCGAATATAAATATTCAAAGAAGGATTCACCAGACCAAACTATTCCTGAAGCAAACGCAAGAAAAATCAATTGTGTTGGAACTTCTTTTATCCCAAAACCAGCGATCCATGAACTCTGTTCCTTTACAAGAATATCCACCGCAAGTCCAATTATTACAGGGGGGGCTAAATCTAATATTTTATTAATTATGGAACTTAAAAAAGCAAAAAATAATAGCCTTCTTTCTTCAATCAGATTTAAATAAAGTTTAATTATTGGGTTTTGATTGTTCTTAGGCCTCATGATATAACGATTAAATTCTTCTTTTACGATTTAAATTGTCTTTAGTTTCTAATTTACATTTTGTTTTTGCTTCTTGATGACTTGCAGTTTGTATAAATTCTTCGTAGTAACAGTCACAAGTTTCATTAGCAACTGCTTCACTATATAGGATTTCTGCTTTCAACATCTCCTCTTTGACACTCTGAAGACAAAATAATTTTATGATTGAATTTTGTTTCGTTTGGGCTAAATAAGAATTATTAAAAGAGTTGAATATGATCATCAGATTCACAAAAATGAAGAATTTATATTTATTAGTTTTCATTCTCTTTGCTTAGTTTCTGACTTTAATTTTTTTTAATTTATTTTTAGTTTCTCTATGCAGATCTCTTGGTAAATCTACCAAACTGTAATCATTAAAAATCTGAATCTTGCCTATGGATCTACCATTTATATTAGTTGAATTACAGATTGAGGATATAATATTTGCTACTCTAACCCCATCAAATTTGCCAAAGTTGAATTTGTAAGTTTCAAAAGAATCATTTTGATAATTATTTCTTCTATTTGAATTTCTCATACGATTATTACCATTTCTATTTGATTTATTTCGATCGTTATTATTTTGTTTATTAATCCAAGAATCATCTTCATTAACGAAAAATGTTTTATTACCTATTACTAAATTAATCGCTGCCATTGCAATATTTGAGTCATCCATAGAATGCTTTTCTTTTAAATTATCTAGCACATCAATAATCAAAGCTTTATTTTCTTCATTTTCTTCTTTAGCTAATGAACTTTCATTAACGTTCTCTATAAGTTTCTCCATCCTTTTTTCATTTATTATTTTATTACTCGGGATATTAATTTCTTCAATCTTAGTTCTTGTTGCATTTTCTAAGTTTCTTAGGAAATGTTTTTCTCTTTGATTAACAAATAAAATTGCCTCACCTGATCTACCTGCTCTTCCAGTTCTTCCAATTCTATGTGTATATGTTTCCTTATCAAAAGGAAAGTCGTAATTGACCACAAGTTTTATCCTATCAACATCTAATCCTCTAGCTGCGACATCAGTTGCAACAAGGATATCAATAAATCCTTTTTTTAATCTATCTACAGTATTTTCTCTTTGATTTTGAGGGATATCTCCATTAAGTACGGCAACAGTATGACCTGTACTCTCTAAAGCTTCAGCTATTGAAGTAGTAAGTAGTTTTGTTCTTACGAAAATTATTACTCCCTCATTATTAAGTTCTAGTATTCTTTTTAAAGCATCTAGTTTATGATGCCTTTGTACATATAGAAATTTTTGAGAAATTAATTGAGTTTCTTTTTTGACACTTTTGATTAATATTTCGGCGGGGTCATTTAGATATTTTTTTGCTATGTTTCTAATCTCATTAGGCATTGTTGCTGAAAACAATACCATCTGTTTATTTTCCGGAAGTTGATCTATTATCCATTCAATATCTTCAAGGAAACCCATATTTAACATTTCATCGGCCTCATCTAAAACAAGACAATTTATGCCTTTAATTTTGAAAGTACCCTGTCTTATATGATCCATTATTCTACCGGGGGTTCCAACTACAACGTCAACTTTTCTTTTCAATGCAGAAATTTGATTTCGATAGTCGGTTCCTCCATATATTGCAACTGTCTTAAAATTACTCGATTCAGAACTATAACTTTTAAAAGATTCTGCCACTTGAGTTGCTAATTCTCTTGTAGGAGTCATAACTAAAACTTTGGCATTTAATTCTTTATTATCTGTAAGTTTTTCTATCAATGGCAATGCGAAAGCTGCAGTCTTTCCTGTTCCTGTTTGTGCTTGGCCTAGTAAATCCCTGCCTAACATTAGTTCGGGTATTGCAGCTTTTTGGATGGGAGTTGGATTTTTGTATCCTTTATTTTTTAATGAGTTTAAGATAGATTGATTAAACCCAAAATCTAGAAATCCGTTCTCATTATCATCTCCTTTCGATACTTCCAATAGTTGAGATTCAATTTCATTTTTGTTATCTAAGTTCTTGAACTCTTTTAGGGAAGAATCTTCATTATGAGACTTTTCCTGCTTACTACCAAGAGAGTGACCATCTTTTTTTAAAACCATTTTAATTGCCTAATAATCTTCTGATTAGGCATTCAACAAATATCTAAATTGACTTAAATTGTTGATTAGCCTTACAGAGCCGAAATATTAATCTAACATCTTGGGGTAAAGATATTACTAATTTCTCAAAAATAAAATTTAATTTAAATAATATATATTTAAAGATTTTTTCGCTCTTGTAACAGCAGTATAAAATAACCTTCTTTCAAAATTATCTCTGCAAAAGATATTTTGATTATCTTTTTTTTCTTTTACAGCATATTGATTTCTTCTATAAGTTTGGGACCACAAAATGTTTACTTTTTCAGATTCACTTCCTTGAGATTTATGAATAGTAATAGCTATTGCCGGAACAACATATTCTAAATTAGATGGATCAATTAATGTCACAATTTCTTCGTTATTATCATTAAATTTTCTAAAAAGATATTTTCTATTATTTTTTAAACCTATAATTACTCCGATATCCCCATTTGACAATCCAAGTTCATTATTATTTTTAGTACACATTATAGGAACACCCTCTTTAAGATTTTTAAGGTCATAGGGTTTTTTTTGACCAAAAACAATATCATTCAAATATTCAACACTCCATATTCCAGAATTTTTTTCGCATAAAATTAAGTGACTTTGTAAATCCAGAAATATCTTATCTACTAAATCTTTTTCATTAAGCAATAAATTATCAATACTCTCATCAAATATATATTTTTTTTTACTTAAATTAGAAGTTGAAATATTTAACTGTTTCAGATGACTTGTAATCGAAAACAATAGATCTTTTGGAATATCTTTTTCTCTACTCTTTGAAATAGTAATTTCTTTTGAATTATTATCTTTTTCTAATTCTTTTATCTTTTGATTAAGTAAAGAAAAATCATTATTAAATATCAAACTACTAATTAATGCTATATCCCCAATATTTCTATAAGTTTTTTCTAAATTTACTACACAAGATTTAATTGAAATATTATTGGAATATTCGAACAAATAATTCCATATAGAACAGTTATTTACTGGAGACAATTGATTTTTATCTCCAACTAAAATAATTTTACAGTCCTTTGCTAGCAAATTTAAAACTGATTCAATCAAATCGATATTAACCATTGACATTTCATCAATTATGAAGATATCGAGTTCTTTAAGTTTAAATTTCAACTTAAGAGATTTATTTTGAGAATTTAAAATCCATCTATGTAAAGTTTGAAATTCTATTTGGTCTAGAAATTTGCTAAAGGAAATATTTTTTTTATCATTAAGTGCTTCTTTTAAACGAGCTGTAGCTTTACCAGTTGGAGCAGATAAACCAATATTTAAAAAATTATCAATTTGAAGTAGTTCTAGTATTAACTTTATTATTAAAGTGGTTTTACCCGTACCTGGTCCTCCTTGAAGGAAAACTAAGTTTGAATATTTAAATATATTTTTAATTTGATCAATTTTATTATCATCTTTATAGATTATTGAGTTCATTAAATTATCGGAATCTATTTTTTTTAGAAATAAATTAATAACTCTCTCTATCTTTTTTGACCATTTTGATAAGGATAATTTTCTATTTACTAATATGAATGGAGAATTAAGGGAACCAATCAAACCTATATTTTTTAGAACATCTATATGTTTATTGGGCCAGCCATCTTCTAATAATTCAAAGACTATTAAACTATTATCAACATCAATAATAGTTTCTCCATTTTTTTCAAATTCTAGTAAAATTCTTATTACATCTTTTACGAAATTTCCATATTTTTTTTCATTAAATTTGAAAATACCTAATATTAAATTAAATATATGATCATATTTGAACTTTTCAATATTTGTAGTAGTTTTATTCATTCTAAAAAAGGTTATCTAAATAATTAATTCTTTTTAAAGGGGCTTTGCTAATAAAAATACCTGGAGATATATCTTCAGAATTAGATTTTTCAAATAATTCAATATCTGGCAATCCCTTTAAAAACAAATAAATATATCCTCCTAGATGTTTATGAGGTTGATAATTTTTAAGTCGCCACTTTAATAATCTATGCAATGCTAATAAATAAAGATGAGATTGCAATGGATAATGATGTTTAATCATTTCATTTCTCATGTTTTCATAGTTATAGTTTCTTGGTAAACAATCAGTATTATCACTACCAGAAATCAAATTACTTTTCCAATCAATTACCCACCATTTACTATCTTCTAATTTATTTCCTACAGGAAAAACACAATCAATACATCCTGAATGAAAGCCTTTATTCATAATTTGAAGATCATTTATTTTATTTGCATATTCTTCACCAAATTCATATTCCTGATCTAAAAAAAAGCAATTTGATATATCATTAGAATTAATATTTCTACCTTCATAAGATAGGGTTAAATCATATTTGAGTTCCTTAATTAAGTATTCATTTGGGATATCAACTAGTTTCTTATTTTGTAATTCTCTTCCTAAAGATATATTTATGATTCTTAAAATCGCATCTTTTACTTTAAAAGCAAAAGAAGTATCGATTTGATGAAAGTTCAATTCCTCAATAATTAAATCAATTAATTCTTGATTATTATCGTTTCTAAATTCAAATCTTTCTATTATTTTGTGAAGGCAAGTCCCAGCAATAGTTCCTTTTGGAAATTCACTTAAGGGATTTGGATAAGAAAAATAATTAGGATAATTCTTTGAATTCTTAAAAGTAGAATCTTTGATAATTGATATATTATCTTCATAATCCTTATATTGGTTAATGAATAGATCAGAATTTTTATCTTTACGTATCCAAGAAGAATAACTGGAATAAGAAATAAATTGATCAGAATTAAATACATTAGATATTTTTTTATTAACGTTATCGATTTTCCAAAGATTATTATTCAATGGGTTGGTTTGGAACTTAGAAAAAATTTTTTTTGTTTTCTCTTTTTCTATCCTGACTTGAAAAGTAGACTTATAAATATTGATATTTTCCAAATTTTTAAGTAACTCATTATTTAAGATATTATTTGTATCCTCTAAATCATTAAAAACAATAAGTTTATATTTGCTCCTGGTAAGTGCTACATAAATTAACCTCTCACTCTCTTTAAATAAATCTTCTTCTTCTATTAATTTAAATTTTTCAACCTTCGCATAATTATTAGAAATATTTACGTATATATTTCTATCAATATTTGACTTCCAAAGAGGTCCTTTAATTTTATTTGACTTATTTGAAATAATTGAGAGATATGGACATAGGACTATTTCGAATTCAAGGCCCTTACTACTATGAATGGTAGAAAGATTTATTCCATTTTGAAGATTATAATCTTTCGTCAAAAGATCTTCCCTAGTGGAAATTCTTAAAATATGATCTAACTGATTTTTATACCAGTTGAAGACTATATTGATATCAAAATCATTATTTATTAATTCTATTTCAACAATTTCTGAAAGTTGAAATAAATTTGACTTTAAATCTAAATCTTGAATAATCGAGGATGACTTGTAATTTATAAGAAGTTCATTAACAATGTTTAAAAAACCTTTTTCTCTTATTTCTTGGGACCAAGTAATGCATTTATTTATTAAAATTTCTAAATTATTACTAATTCCATTATCAAGTAAATCTTCAAATTTTATTTCTATAAACTTTGAAGTAGCAAGCAAAGTTATATTTTTTAAAGACCTCGGATTTGATAAACATTCAATAAATAAAAATAGTAGAGTACTTGCTTCTGTATCAAAAATATTTTGTTTATTTTGAATTTTGCATGGGAGGTTAAACTGATTTAATTTTTTTTTAAAATTTAAGCATTGCGAATTATTTAATGTAAGAATCGCAATTTTGTTAATATCAATTTCTTTATTATTTAAAATAAAGTTAACTATATAATGAGTTACAAGATCCTCTATATCAGTCTCTTTTTTTGAAAATTCTACAATTTCAAATACATTCTTAAATTTATATTCAGGATTAATATTTTCATTAATTCTTGAGGTTAGTTTACTATAGTTTAGTTTTGATTGTTTAAGTCCATTCTTATAAAGTTTATTAAGAACATCAATTAACTTTTTTGAGGATCTATAGTTATCTGTAAGACTAAAAACTTCCATTGCATTAGATCTTGCATCTAGGTAAGTTTCAATATCTCCACCTCTAAATTTGTAAATCGCTTGTTTTGGATCACCTACGCAAAGTAAAAAATGATTTTTTGTATTAAAGAACTTTTTTATTAAATTCCACTGAGTAATATCTGTATCTTGGAACTCATCAACTAAGACACATTTAAATCTTTTTTGAATTATGGATAGAGTATTACTATTACTAATTTCCGAATCTAGAAATGTATTTTCTACAGTCTTTATAAGATCATTAAAGTTGAAAATAGAAAAACTTTTCTTTAATTCTATTAATTTTGTATAAGCTAATTGGGTAAAAATTCTTACAAATTCAGTATAGAAACCTTCTTTTATTTTATAAATCTTATTTTGTAATAAATTAAATTTAGTAAAATCTAATTTTAGATTATGTTTATTAATTTCTTTCGATATATTTTCATTGTAAAAATATTTAGATAAAAGATCATCCTTAGAAATGTCATACATAAAATCAGTAACATTTTTAGAATTAAGCCTTTTGTTAATCTCATCAATCCAACAATTTATTTGATTAAACTTATCATTTCTTGGTTTTGCAGCATATATTTGACTTTTTCCACCACTCTCTTTAATTAATTTTCCCAACTCTATGAGTTGTAAAAATAATTCCTTACCTTTCTTATTCCATTCAAAACAAAACTCGTTCCAATTTAAATATAAAAATTCATTAAAATGATTATTTAAATCAATAATCTTATATTTATTATTTATTTGAAATCTACAGATATTTTCTTGATCTATATTTTTTAAAATTTCTACAAAAAATGACTTATTGATCCTACTTCCAAATCTAGAACTTATTTTTTTTTTGTTGACTGCTGAAATAAGCTCATGATTAAGATTCAGAAATTCATCAATCCACAAATTATCTATTACATCTTTATACATATTATCAATATTATTCTCAATATATGGATCTTGAGTTACACCTATTTCAATACTATATTCATCAATAATATTATTACAAAAAGCATGGAAAGTAGTTACTTTTAACTTATAGAATTGATTTATAAAATTATCAATTTCGGAAATTATTTTTTTCTTAGATTTATCTTTATCCTTAAAATTTAGAAACCAATCCTTGAGAGTACTATCTATCTTACTTTCGTCATGACTTTGCAAATATAATTTTAAATTATGAAATCTTGAGAGTATTTTATCTCTTAATTCAGAACAAGTATTTTTTGTGAAACTTAGCAAGAGTATCTCATCTGGCTTAACTTTTTTCTCCAAAACATTTCTTAAAACTATATGAGCCAAAGTAAAACTTTTGCCAGTTCCTGCACTTGCTTCTACTAATTTAAACTTATTATCTAATTTAATTTGATTAATATCCATTTCTTTATTAAATTAAACTTTTACCTCATTTTTATAAAGTAAGTAATTCTTAAATTTATTCATTAAATATTTCTCTTCCAAGGCAATCTTAAATTTAATTATTAAAGCTAAACTTATTGTCAAAAATAAATAATAAATAGATAATTTTATTATAAAAACTCCAATGGAAATAAATATTAAAGAATAATACATAGGATGTCGCATAAATCGATAAATACCTGTAGTAACTAGATTGCTATTGTTTATAGGTCTTGGGAAAGGTGATAAATTTCTACCTAAGTCTTTAATTGAAACTAACATTATTATGAAAGCGATTATGATAATTAAAATACCCATGAAATAAGAAAAAGGACTTGCTTGAATTATTTGTTTTTGTTGAAGAAATTCCCATTGAAAAAAATGAAGACTAATAATAAAGAACTGTAAAAAAACAAGTATTGGATCATAAGCTACCTTAAAAAAATTTTTTAACTGAAATTTAGACATTTTTTATTTCTTTAATGCTTTAATTAGAGGACCATATAATCTGTATGATAATTGATCAAAATTATTATTTCCAAGAAAGAAATCTGGCTCTTTTTCATTACCAAAACACATTTTCATTTCGATATTATCTCTTTCTCCTTTAGAAAAAATTTTATTACCAATCCATTTATCTATAAAAGCTTTTTTTTCATTTTTTGATTTTATTTTTGCTTCTACATATTTATAAGCACTTTCTGGAGGAATAAGTAAACATTTTTCAGAATAATTTTTAAAAATATTTATGTACTCCTCCAAAATAAGATTCGATTCAGTCGCTCCAGGTGATTGAATAATTTGCGATTTATAATTATTTTCTGTTCTAAAAATTACTTTAGTCCTTTTTATATTCCTCTTTAAAGAAGAAATAAAGAGTAATTTTATCCAAGCCTCAGTCAAACGACTTAAACTTAACTTCGCATTAATTAATTCAATTACGGTGTCATCAGCGATTAAATATTCTTCTTTATTCGCATTTAATTTAACATAGATTTTATTAATCTTATTATGTTGACTCAAACTTGCAGATAGACTGCTTAATAAATCTTTTATTTCTTTTTCTTTTGTAAAAATACTATTTTTGGGCATAATAATACCATTTTCAGCCAATTGATCATTAATATTTATTTTATTTAAATCGTCAATAATATTATGATTATCAATCTCTACTTCCTGGATTATTTTTGTAATTAGTTGCGACTTTTGCAGATTACTTACATACTCCTCGTCTGGATGATGAATAAATATTTCCTTGGGATAAATATTTTTTTTATTAAGCCAGTATTTTTGTGGAGTCTTGAACCAATAAATCAATTCTGATAATTTGTAATTTTTAATATCAGATTTTTTTTCATTCCAATTTATATCTTCTATTAAAGAATAATTACTCTTAACAATCTTAGATTTTTCAAGATCAATTATTTCATTTTTATTTAAATCATAATCTTTAATTATTAGTTCCCTTTGGCTTTGGTTTAAGAAACTATCAAAAAAAGAAATTAACTCTTTTATAGGAAAAGAAACATCTAATTTTTTATTGTCTTTATCATTTTTTACCCAGGTAACTATAAATTTATCCCTACAGGCAATTAACAACTCCAGAAATGCATATTTCTCTCTTTCAAAAGCAGATGGATCACCCAAATGATATTTGTTTTTTAATAAATTAATGTTTTCACTATTTGGTAATTTTGGATAATTAACACTATTCATGTCTATTAGGAAGATAACCTTATGTGGAATATGCCTTGAATTCTCAATATCACTTACTAGGATCTTGTTGACTCGTAATTTGCTTTGATATTTAGCTTTATTTATGCAAGAAATTAATATTTCTCTAAAAACTTTTAACAAGATAAGATCATCAGATATTAAAGGTATTGCGTAATGATCGAGAATTCTACTTAATTCACTTATTTCTAAATTGAAATTTGCATTAGAATCACCAATACTTTTTAATATTAAATTTATCTTTTCAACCCAAATCGAGTAAGAAAAAGATCCCCTTATCAAATTAATATATTTTTTTAAATGAATTAATATTTTAACCCATTTATTCAAATCCAAACTTATATTTTTATAGCTAAATGGTTTTAAATTAAAAGTATTTATATTTACTTCTTTATCATAAATTAAGCCTAAAGTAATTCTATTTATACACCAATCTAGAGTATTTTTCTCTTCACCTAATCTTTCTTTATCATCTAATCCCCAATGAAACCCTGCTTGGGTAAGTAAGAAAATAATTTCATCCTTCTCAGTAATATTAAAATCAAAAATGTTCTGGGTTACTTTTTTCGAAAGAATATAATCTAATTTTTCAAGTGTAATTTTTTCACTTGCTATTTCAGTGATGTCAATTAGAAATTCATAAATACCTGAAGAGTCATGATTATCCTCATCAATAAAAAAATAAGGTATCTTTACACCATTAATTAACTCATTATTAAAGATGTACCTTAGATAAGGTTTAATTAAATTAGTTTGTGGAGATAAAACAGCAATATCACTATATTTAATATTCTGAGAAGAATTTATTATTTCTATAATTTTATTTCTTAAATATTCAAATTGACTATTTTGATTAAAATGCTCACAAAGTAATATTGAATCATCCCCCTCACTTACTATAAAATCAAAACTATTATTATCAATTAGTCTTTTTTGTATTTGATTAAGAAGAGGAATATCTTTCTTATTATGAAAATCAGTTGTTGGATCGAGATAAATAAGATTATTTTTTAAATTTATACCTTCTGTATAAATATTTTCATCAATTAATTTCTGAAAGTCTGCTCCAAATCTACCAAATATTTTCTCTATATTTGTATTATTTAAATTCAATTTACTTTCATTATCATCAAATTCCAACTCACCTTCAACACAATTTATTCTATTCCATAAATCTTCTCCAGGAGATAATAAATACAAATTTACCTTAATGAATTTTGAAAGTTCTGAATAAAAATTAATATGTAGTTTAGATAAGTTATTATCTGAAATAATATAAATTTGATTTGGTACTTGAAATTGAACGTTTTTAATTTTTCTTAAATTCTTTATTACTTCAATCATGTATAAACATGATGGCTTTTCAGATATCTTATCCTCTAATAATTTATATAAAATAGGTTGCCAAAATTGATCTGAGTTTAAATTCTTAAATAGATTAGATGAATTAATTTCATATCTATTCCACTGAGCAATCATTTCAGGTCTAAAAATCAGATAATCAATAAAATTATTCGTGATCTTTTTTGTCAGATTATATATGTCTCCATCAATTGTCTTTTTATTATCCAAATATTTATTAATCCAATTTCTAAGAGGAAATGATTCTTTAAAGCTATTTAATTCTTCCAAGGAATCAATAATGCCCCATTTAATTGACTCAAAATTCCATGCGCTCATATCAATTGCAGGAAAAAAATTTGTCAATAAAGATTCGGTATACGTTGATATTGTCTTTAATTCATAAAGAGCACTTATTTTGTTTTTTATAGTTATTTGTTCACGTAACCAATTCCCCAAAAAGTAATTGGGGACAACTATTTCTAATTTCTCATTTATAGGCGGAGGACATATTTTTAATTCCTCTGCTAAGAGCTCACTAATTACTTCAATTTTATTTGATTTATAAAGATTGAGCAATTTACTAGATGGTTATATTACTCAACTTTAAATGGATCAATTATTTCTGCATTAGGACATTCGAATTCCCCAACAGCAACAAATTCTAGACGAAGTTTTAAGAAGGTTATAAATTTTCTATCAGTTGATATTAGAGCTGCTGGAGTGGAAGGAATTTTTGCAGTTAAATTACTAAATTTAGTAGTTTGCAAAAAAGATGGATTCTTTAAAAGCCAAAAATCAATTTCCTTATTATTTTCTTTATAGTTCCTCTGCCTTTCTTTTAAGATCTCTTCAAGTGGCTCTTCAACAGTCAAGAACTTTTCACTAGCAGCAACGAAATAATAGGTTGTCATTTTGATATTGAATTAGATGTAATAAGTGACTTCATTTCACGAACAGACTTTTCTAATCCTACCGCTAAAGCCCTTGCAACAATACTATGTCCTATGTTTAACTCATTCATATTGTTAATTGATGCAATTTTTTTTACATTATTATAGTTAAGTCCATGGCCAGCATTTACAGCTAAACCCAGGTCATTTGCCTCATGCGTAGACTCAATAATCCTTTGCAGCTCTTTTTGTTGATCGTAGCAAGTTAGTTCAGCATATTTACCAGTATGTAATTCTATAAAATTAAAACCTATTTCTTTTGAAAAATTAATCTGCTCAGAAAGAGGATCTATAAAAGCACTTACTTCTATGTTTGAATCCTTTAAATTTCCAACAAATTTCTTGAGATATTTCACATTACTTCTTACATCCAAACCTCCTTCAGTAGTAACCTCCTCTCTTTTCTCAGGTACAAGTGTTACGTAATTTGGAGAAATCTTTTTAGCAATTTCTAACATTTCTTCCGTAGCAGCCATTTCTAAATTCAGCTTTGTTTTTATTGTTTCTCTCAAAAGAAATACATCTCTATCTTGAATATGTCTTCTATCCTCTCTTAAGTGAACTGTTATTGAATCCGCACCCCCTAATTCGGCCAAAAAAGCAAATTGTACAGGATCTGGTTCTACAGTCTTTCTAGCCTGCCTCACATTGGCTATATGGTCAATATTTACTCCCAAAGTGGCCATAGTTTAAAATCTTACTTCTTAGACAATCTTGTAACCGCCCAATAATAGCTTATAAAAAATAAGAAAGACTTAAATTATTATTATATTGATATTCGAGTTTGAAAAAAAATTCCGTTAACAATATAAATAAAATAAACCCACTATTGGGATTTATTGCCATGTTTGTTACTCAGGACATTCTATTAAGATTTTTCTTTAGTAAAAAGAAGATTATCAAAAATAGTTTATCTTTACCTAAGAATGCAACTATCATATTAGCCCCCACCCATAGATCAAGATGGGACGGTTTAGTTCTCACCATGGCATTTGGTAGAAGGGTAAGAAACAAGGATTGCAGATTTATGGTTACTAAATCAGAAATGAAAGGCATACAAGGTTGGTTTTTAAAAAGACTTGGTTGTTTTTCCATAAATCAATTATCGCCATCACTATCAGCCTTAAGATATGCCATCAATCTAATTGAAAAAGGAGAACAACTTGTTGTTTTCCCCGAAGGAAAAATTAATAAATTTGGAAAAAAATTAGTGCTTAAACAAGGACTATACAGATTAGCAAGATTGGCTACAAAAAAAACAAAATCTATTATCATAATTCCTATTGGAATAGCCTACAGCAAAATATCTCCTCAATTTAGGAGTGAGTTTTGTTTATCCATTGGTGAACCGCTAGTAATGAATGACTATTTAAAATTTTCTATAAAGGAATTTAATAATTTTTTAAATACAAAAATGATCAAACAGGAAGAAATAGCATTAAAAAATGTCGGTAGATGAATCCACAATAAGTTAATATTAATTTTAATAATTTAATGAGAATATGAAATTCTTAAAATTAATCCCAATTTTATTTATATTCACTGGAGTATTTTCATACGATAATTTAATTTGGGCTGAAGTTAAAAACCCGAAGAATTATAAAGTACTCTCAACAACAAATAAAACACTTTCCATTACAAACGTAAAAGATTATTTAAGACAAGGCGACAAATTTGTAAAAAGTGGTGATTATGATAAAGCTAAAGATTCTTACCTTGATGCGAGAAAATTAGCAACAAATCTTGCTGCATTCTATTCAGATTTAAATAAAGTATTTAAAGGAGTGGATGCGAGAATACCAAACGAAATGAGAAAGAAAGGTAAAGCATCATTACAAATTTTAGCAGAATCTAATGAAAGACTAGCATCTCTCTACATTAAGAATGAAATGCCCGATGTTGCGGTACCATTACTTATTGAAAATTTAAGAATACTTTCTCCTAATAGTCCTGAAGGCAAAAAAGCCTATAAAATGTTAATACAACTTGGATTCGTTGAGACAGAATATAAGGGTTAAAAACATCAATCATGATCACGAAAACAAAAGTTATTAATTTAATTAATAAGAAATTACCAAGTTCCCAAGTTTTTGTTGAAAACATTAAAGGAAATGATCACTTGCAAGTAACTGTCATTGCATCTGAATTTAATGGATTATCATTAGTTAAACAACATCAACTAGTCTATTCTGCATTAAAGGAAGAATTGGCTTCAGAAGCCATCCATGCACTTGCCCTAAAAACAGAAACCCCAAATTAAATTATGGACAATTTAACAAAAGATAAAATACAAAAACTGATTGATGGTAATCCGGTAATGGTATTCATGAAGGGGACAAAACTAATGCCTCAATGCGGTTTCTCCAACAATGTGGTTCAAATACTAAATTCCCTAGGGGTAGAATTTAGTACTTTTGACGTTTTAAGTGATTACGAAGTACGTGAAGGTATTAAAGAGTATTCAGATTGGCCAACAATTCCTCAAGTTTATTTAAAAGGGGAATTTCTTGGCGGATCAGACATTCTTATTGAAATGTATAACACAGGATCCTTAAAAGAAAAAATAGAGATTGAATTAGCGTCTTAAAACAATTAGTAAGTATAAATACTGATTTGGTTAATAAAAATTAATATTTTAAATCCTTTTTTTATCAAAAAAACCTTTATTTTGTTCCCCTTCTGGATCAATAAAACTTGAAGGATCGAGAATCCACCTTTCAATTAATTTCTCCAATTTCTCTTGATCTCTTTGCTCTAAACCATTGCAATTCCTTAAGGCTTGGAGATAACCATCACTATATAATTTAAGATCAGATGGCGAATGAAAACGAGTCACTAAGTCTTGGCAATTATCGCAAATCGATTGAAAATGACGAATTGCTTTAGCGTTTTCAAATGATGTCATAATTCGATAGATTCTGATTTTTTTTTTGCATTTGTTATACCTTATTAAGGAAGACAAAAACTTGCCTGGCCCAACAGTAATTAAGAATGCAATCAACTGAGCAAATCTTAGCTTCAACTCCTGGCGGTTCACAATTGCCTACTAACTCTCAAACACCTTCGAGAGTTCTTGTTGTTGAACCTCATCCCACACTTAGAACAGTCCTTGTACAAAGGCTTCGCCAAGATGGTCACCTTGCTGCCGCGGTTGGATCAGCTGCAGAAGCAATTGACTTATGCAGAGAACAATCTCCCGACCTATTGGTTAGTGCAGAAATCCTTGAGCAAAATACAGCTATGAGATTAGCTCAACAGTTGGGGTCTTCTGTAATTGTACTAACAGCGAGATCAGGTGTTGAAGCTTTAGTAAACCTACTTGATGAAGGCGCTGATGATGTTCTTAGAAAGCCATTTGGATTAGAAGAGTTAGCTGCAAGATGTAGAACGTTACTAAAAAGAGGCAGAATAGGATTACAAGAAAAAGTTGAAGTCGGCCCTCTAGAAGTTCATCTTCTATTAAGACAGGTAACTCTTAGCGAGAAGCCCGTAGAACTTAGCCCAAGGGAGTTTGCTCTACTATGTGCTCTTCTTATGCCTCCTGGCATGGTACGAAGTAGACAAGAGCTTTTAAGAATGGCTTGGCCCCCATTTAGTGGAGGGCCAAGATCTGTAGATACTCAAGTCTTGACATTGAGAAGAAAATTAGAGCAAGCCGGATTAGGAGAAGGAGGTGGAATAACAACGGTACGTCAACAAGGTTATAGATTTAGCATCGATAACATCTGATCTTTAAATGCAAAAATTTCTCCAATAATCATACAAACCGAAAGAAAGGTTAATAATTTATAAGTCCATAAGGGTGATAAATAAGATATGTCACTAACGTAAAGGCCAGTTTTTTGGGAAACAATATCTAATAACCTTTTGAAGTTTTCTACCCTTTGTGGAATGAGATAATTATCTCCTTTATCTGTATTGAAGTAATAGACTTTACTGCCTTGACTAGTAGCTAGAGATTTGATTAGCTTAATATCTTCCCAAGAAATCTCCCAATTTTTTCTCCCAAGGATTTTAGAAATAAAACTAGTTTTATATGAAATTTTATTATTAGAAGTCTCTACATGATCACTGGTGATATTGATAATTAAATAAAAGCCTAAAATAAATGTTAATAAAGAGAAGATTTTTAATTTATCAATTGAGATAAAAGGTATGGGAATTGTAAGTGCCAAGTATAAAGAAATTAAAGAACTTTTTACAAAAAAAAGAGTTTTAAACTTTTCTATCATCTCTTAAAAACCCTTTTAATCTGGCAATTTGAAACTATTTATATTGAGTTTTGAACCTATTTTATGGGCACAAGCATATCCACTAAAAGCAACTGCATTTAAGCCTTGACCTGGGAAGCAAGAATCCCCTACGCAATAAAGGTTCTTGATTTTTGTTGTATTAAAAGGCATTGGTAAAAGTCCAAGTAACTTTTGATTAGGGATTGGCCCATAAGTTCCACCATATCTGCCAAGAAATTTTCTATGAGTTTTTGGCGTGCCAATTTCTTTGTGATCAATATTTTGAACTAGATTAGGCAAAAGACTTGAAATCTTTTCAACAATAAATGAAAAATATTCCTCTTTCTTCTGAAGATACTCTCTCCTTGAAAGGCCTTCCCACTCATCTATGGATGAAGGAGTGAATGCATGAATTATATGTTTACCTTCGGGAGCCAGGGAAGGATCAAGCAAGGTAGGAATAGAAACAAAGATCACTCCCTTTTCACTTTCTAATTCATTCCAATCATCAACAATGATATGATGGCAATTAAAGTGATTGTTTATTAGATTTTTATTTACACCGAGGTGAATCGATACAAAAGAAGGTGAAGGTTTGTAGGTTTCTGACCACTTATATTCACTTTTTGGAACATTTTTACTTGTAATTAATCCTTTCTTTTTATCTTTTAATCCAAAAGTATCCCATCTAGTCGAATTAGATACAATAATGTTTGAGAAGATTTCTTCCCCATTTGAAAGTTTAACGCCTACTGCCTTATCATCCTTTAAAAGTATTTTGGTAACATTAGCTTTGAAGCGAATTTTGCTTCCTAACTTTTCAATGCCAGTAACCAACTTCTCTGCTATTTTCCCTACTCCTCCTTTTGGATAATTGATGCCTCCAACATGTCTGTCTGTAAAAACCATTCCCGCATTAATCATAGGAGTTTTGAGAGCTGGCATTACTGACCAACAAAAACATTCGATATCGATAAACTTTAAAAGCTCAGGATCCTTTATAAACTTTCTGGCAACATCCCCTGCATTTACAGGTAACCATCTAGCCAACCCTAAACAAGATAAGGGAGATTTAAAGAAAACTTTAAAAAGATAACTCGGGTCCTCTATTGATAAAAGAGGCATTGAATCTAAACATTTAAAAACATTTGCACAAGTATCGTAAAATTTTTTGATGCCATCTTTTTCCTCAGGAAAACTAGCTGATAATTTACTTATAAATTGATCATAATTTTTGTCTACAGAAATACTAAAGTTATTTGGGAGATGATATTCGAGCTGAACAGGGTCTGGAATAGTCTCGCATTTCTCATCAACATCTTTTAAGGCACGAGTTAATAAGTTTGTATAACCTTTATCTCCAAATCCAAAAATCATTGAAGCACCTACATCAAAGGTATAACCTTTTCTCTTAAAGGAGCCTCCACTTCCACCTGGAATAATATATTTCTCAAGAACTAAAACTTGAGCCCCTTTGGCTGCTAATTGTGATGCCGTTACTAACCCCCCAATTCCTGAACCGATAATAATTACATCGAAATTTTCCTTATCTGATTTCATTTTTGAAACTTTAGATAATTCATTTTAGTTAATTTTGATAAGTAAGGGATCTTTTTCAAAACGAGAATCTAGAATTTTTTTAAACCCTTTTAAAGCTTCAGTAGATCTTTCCTGATAAGCTTTATATCTTAATTTTTTATCTTTTATTCTTTTAGTAAGTTCTGGGACTAAACCAAATGAGGCAGGCATTGGTTGGAATTTGTTTTTTTTCTGATTAGATAATATTTGATTTCTATTACTTATGAAATTTATTAAAGAACCAATCATTGATTCATCAGGGAAAGTTACTGGTTTGTTATTCATAGCTAATAAGGATGCATTTATTCCTGCAAGTAATCCACCCGCAGCAGCGGCGGCATAACCTTCAGTGCCTGTTATCTGTCCAGCTGCCAAAAGTGTTTCCCTTTTTATAAATTGCAGTGTTGGCAAGAGTAATTTAGGAGATTCTAAAAAAGTATTTCTATGCATTACTCCAAATCGTACAAATTCAGCTTTTTCTAATCCTGGAATCATCCTGAAAATTCGTTTTTGTTCTGACCATTTTAAGTTGGTTTGAAAACCCACCATATTGAGCAACTTACCTTCTAGATCTTCCATCCTTAATTGAACAATTGCATGAGGACGATTTTTAACTCTATTTTCTTTATCAAATAAATCTCCCCATTTAGGATTCCACAAACCTATTGATTTCAATGGTCCGTATCTCATTGTGTCAACTCCTCTTCTGGCAATTTCTTCTATGGGTAAACAAGCTTCAAAAAAATTTGCAGATTCTTTATCAAAATCCTTTAATTTAGCCTGCTCGCCTTGAATTAATTCATTCCTAAAATTTATATATTCTTTCTCAGCCAAAGGACAATTATAGTATGCTGGATCTCCTTTGTCGTATCTACTAGCTTTAAAGACAATCTCTTTGTCAATAGTATCGCCATAAATTATTGGACTAGCAGCATCAAAAAAATGACAGGCGTCGATACCTGTAAAAAATTGAATTTTGTTGGCCAATTCATTTGCTGTTAGTGGACCAGTCGCGAGGATAGTTATATTTTCTTTGCCTGGAAGATCCAGTTGTTCAAATCTCTTAACTTTAATTAAAGGATGATTAGATAATTCTTCAGTCAGAGCATTACTAAATTTAGATCTATCAACAGCTAAAGCTCCACCAGCAGGAACAGAAAATTTATCTGCCGTTTGAACTATCAATGAATTAAAAAATCTTAGTTCCTTTTGTAATAAGCCAGCAGCTCTATCTGAACTTAAAGCTCCAAAACTATTACTACAAACCAACTCTCCGAATTCACCAGAATGATGAGCGGGTGTTAACTTGAAAGGTCTCATCTCAACTAATGTAACTGGCACACCAGAGTTAGCTACCTGCCATGCAGCTTCAGAACCTGCAAGACCTGCTCCAATGACTATTACTTCTTTCTCTATCAAATCAGGTTAATCCTTTCCCAAAAAGTCTCTATTAAACTGTTCTCTTGCAGGTTTTTGTATATTAAATATAACCCAAGCTAAAGCAGCGATAATAGGTGCGAAAACTACGATTGTTCTAAGCATTTTAGTAATACTGTTTATTTATCCAATATCCTACCTTTTAACTGCAAATATGGAGAGAATTTTTAATTTTTTATCTCATAAGTTAAGAATTGTTTTTCCTATTGTTCAAGTTGAAATAAAAAGTTGTTTTTTTTTCCTTAAAAAGGGATAATTTCATATGTACTCAATTTTACAAAATGGGTCGCTAGCTCAGCGGTAGAGCATCCGGCTTTTAACCGGCTGGTCCTGAGTTCGAATCTCAGGCGACCCACATTTTTAATTGAGTTACATGTTTTTTATTTCTTTAAAAAAATCATAACTTTAGTAAAGTAAATAATTTTCGAACAAAGTCGAACACTTTTTAAATTTGAGGCTAAGGAAATTGCAGACTCTTGTGCAACTCAAAAATTTGCAAAATGAACCACTTTTGTTGCATTTATGACATTTTTAGAAAATAGAGGTCTATCACACCAAAAGTTTCTCGAAATACTTTACAGAACTTCATATTACCTGTTACAATAATTTACATAATTCATTTCTTTTATTATGACTCCTGAAGCAGAACGTTTTAATGGTTGGGCAGCAATGTTAGGTTTCGTTGCCGCTGTTGGTGCTTACGTAACCACTGGTCAAATCATTCCAGGATGGTTTTAAACCTCGAAAATATAAATTAATATAATTACTTGATGTTTAAACTTATTGATATTTTAAACTTCAAGTAATTTTTTTTTATAATTGAGTATTAGTTAAAAAAATTCTTAGTCATACAAACCTCTATTTAAAGAATCTTGTTTGATTTATGTAAACAGCAATTTTTAATTTTTTTCTTCCCCGTTTAATGGGATTTTTTTATGCTTTGGTTTCTTTAGAAATATCTTTATTGCTTGAGTTTTTTTTATCAATATTATCTAAACATGTTGAACATAATAAATGTCCTTTTTTACTCCAATAAGTTTTAGTTGATCTCTCTATATCCTTTCTACAAATAAGACATTTAAAAATAGGAACCATTTTAGTGATAAAGCTAGCCATTTTAGTTACTAACAATTTAACCCAGATATCTTATTTAAAATTTATGTATCTTGAAAATATCAATTCCAAATAAAAAAGACCTGCATATAGCAGGTCTTTTAATGTGTGTAAGATTTCTAAATTAAATTTAGATTTAGAAGCTGAATGATGTTTTAACCATGATTCCAGTTTCATCTTCATCAGCTGCATCTACTCCTTCTACAGTGTAAATAAGTGGAGTGATTGTCATTCCATCATTTACTTCGTATGAATAGTATGCTTCATACATCATTCTGTCAGGAATTACAGTAGCAGCTTCAGTCATTGTTCCATAAGTACCGTAGGCAACGCCTAATGTTCCTGGTCCAACTTCTGTATCTACACCAAAGAAGTATGATACTGTTTCATCAGCTTCATCACTACTTGCGTTTTGGAGAGCACCTGCTTCATAACCAGCACTAATGCTTAAACCGTTATCTAATGTGTAGTAACCATTAAATGCATTGTAGCTGTCAGTATGAGAAGCACCATTTTCATAAGCTGCATAAGTGTAAGAAACACCGTAGTTATCAGCTGTGTATGCAAGGTTAAACGCATATTGATCAGCGTTACCTTCAGTAGCAATACCAGTTTCAGTGAATTGGAAACCAACTGCAGTTGTGAATCCAGAGCCGATGTCATAAGAAGCACCAAGTGCTAATCCACCACCTGTGATTCCAGCTTTTACAACACCACAATCATCAAGTGTGTTAGATGGTCCGCCATAAACACAAGCTATGTTGAATAAAGCACTTCCATCTGAGTTGTCACCAACCATAACAGTTGCCTTGTCACCAATTGGGAAAGTGTAAGAAACACCGTCAACAGTTAGGAGATCAGGTGTATTTGTATCACCACCAGTTGTAGTAGTACCGTTTAGGTCGAACTCAGCAAGAGCGCCTGTTGATAATCCATTACCAGCATCAAGAGAGATATCAAGTGAATCATCTCCAGAGAAGTTAGTATTTATGTCAATCTGGAAACCATAGACAGCCTGAAGAGTTTCATCTCCATCAGTAATTGAGGTTGTAATACCTTTACCATCAACAGCACCGACCGCGAAATCAGCTGAGAATGAAACAGTTGTTGTTTCTGCGAAACCACCGGCTTCTACATTATTTAGTCTTGCTTCTAGACCGTCTACACGACTGTTAGTAATAGCAAGTTGTTCTGCGGGTGTGAAGTCACTGATTGTAACTTCGTTTGCTGTAGCAGACATAGGTGCTAAAAGACCTAATGTTGCAGGAGCTACGAGCAAGCTTTTAAAAAGCTTCATAAATTTCCTCACACGAAATTTAAAGTACA
>QCLY01000004.1 GCA_003214195.1 Prochlorococcus sp. AG-418-G23 | reverse complement strand
CAATAATTTTAATAACTTCAGTAATTTTTTTAAATTTAAAAATAGAGGATGTTGCAATTGAAAGTTCAATTAAAATTTCTCTAAGTTTTGCTCTAATTTTTCTAGCAATATTATGGCTTATCTCTAGGGGAACTAAATCTATCAGAGCTAAACTATTTCTTATTATATTAGGCCCATATTTACTTTTCTCAATTTCAGTTCAAAAAGGTTTATTTAGCGATAGAGCCAAGGAATCAAGAATTGTTAGTGAGGAGATAATTAAAAAAGAAAATCTTTACAAAAAGGAAATTGAATTTATAAGAAGTGGCCCTTCAGATTATGACACTTCAACTACTAAGATTAGAATTGCAATTTTTATGCCGAAAGTTGGACAAGGAATAGAAAATATTAAAGATTTAAAACCTAACCAATATGCCTGGACCACTATCTCAAAAAATGAAATATTAAAAAATGATAATCTCAAATTAATAGAGTCTCCGGACATTTTTAAACCATGGAAATTAATATTAAAAGAGTAAAGAATTTCTTTTTAATTAAATTCAAAAATAATTAGGAATATATATTTTGATTAAAATTCACCTAATTAACATATATAAATAAAAATGCTTTAATAAAGATTAATAATAAAAATTATAATTTAAAAATTTTTATATGAAAAAAAAGGTTGCACTTATTACCGGCATTACTGGTCAAGATGGAAGTTACTTGACAGAACTTCTTTTAGAAAAAGGGTATGAAGTGCATGGTATTAAAAGAAGAGCGAGTTTATTTAATACTCAAAGAATTGATCATCTTTATCAAGATCCTCATTCAGATAATCCCAATTTATTTCTTCATTATGGAGATTTAACAGATAGCTTAAATCTTATGAATATTATTCAAATGGTTAAACCAGATGAAATATATAATCTAGGGGCACAAAGCCATGTAGCAGTAAGTTTTGAGTCGCCAGAATATACAGCTAACAGCGATGGACTAGGTACTCTAAGAATTCTTGAAGCTATAAGAACATTGAACATGATTGACAAAACGAAATTCTATCAAGCCAGTACTTCAGAGTTATATGGTTTAGTGCAAGAGATACCTCAGAGTGAAAAGACACCTTTTTATCCTAGAAGTCCTTATGGTGTGGCAAAATTATATGCTTACTGGATAACTATTAACTATAGAGAGTCTTATGGTTTATTTGCTTGCAATGGAATCTTATTTAATCATGAAAGTCCAAGGAGAGGAGAAACATTTGTCACAAGAAAAATTACTAGAGGTTTGAGTCGTATTGACCAAGGTTTAAATAAATACATTTATATGGGGAATATTGACTCATTGCGAGACTGGGGCCATGCAAAAGATTACGTTGAAATTCAATGGCGAATTTTACAACAAGATAAAGCAGATGATTTTGTTGTGGCTACAGGAAGGCAAGAAAGTGTAAGAAAGTTTATTGAAATATCAGCAAAAGAATTAGGGTGGGGAGGAATAACTTGGAAAGGTGAAGGATTAGAAGAAATAGGCATTAGAAAAGATAATAATGAAGTGGTTATAAAAATAGATAAAAAATATTTCAGACCTTGTGAAGTAAATTCACTAATTGGTGATTATTCGAAAGCAAATCATATCCTAGGGTGGGAACCTAAAATAAGTTTAGAAGAATTAGTTTCCGACATGATAAAACATGATAAGGAATTAGCAAAAAAAGAAGCTTTACTTATAAAAGAGGGTTTCAAATTTAATATCCCAAAGGAATAATATATGGAAAATCTTTTAAGAAAAGATGATACTTTTTTTGTTGCCGGACATAATGGAATGGTTGGGAGTGCAATAGTTAGAGATTTAAAAAAAAATGGTTATTGTGATAAAAAGAAAGGAGGACAATTATATATTAAAAACAGATCTGAATTAGATTTAACTTGTAGTAACGATGTTGATGAATGGTTCAAAAAATATAGACCTAAAATTGTAATTATTGCTTCAGCAAAAGTTGGAGGAATTTATGCAAATTATAAATACCCTTATGACTTCATATCAGAAAATTTAAAAATCGAACAAAATATAATTGAAGCTTCATATCTCTATGGAACTAGAAGACTATTATTTCTTGGAAGTAGCTGTATTTATCCAAAATTTCCAAATTTACCCATAAAAGAAGAGGAGTTATTGTCCTCTTATTTAGAAAAAACAAATGAACCTTATGCGATAGCAAAAATTGCTGGTATAAAACTATGTGAAGCTATTAGAAGGCAAAAAGATTTTGATGCAATTTCATTAATGCCAACAAACTTGTATGGACCAGGTGATAACTATAGTTCTGAAGATAGCCATGTAATGGCGTCTTTACTTAAAAAATTTATTATGGCGAAAAGAAATGGTAGTAAAGAAGTAACTTGTTGGGGTACAGGAAAACCATTAAGAGAATTTTTACATGTAGATGATTTAGGTAAAGCATGTATTCATGCATTGGAAAAATGGAATCCTAATGATAAAAATTCTCCAATAGATAAGTATGGCGAAAAATTACTTTATCTTAATGTTGGTTCAGGACAGGAAATCTCAATAAAAAATCTGGCAAAAAAAATAGCTAAATTAACAAATTTTGAAGGGGAAATAATTTGGGACAAAAATAAACCTGATGGAACTTTTAGAAAGAATCTAGACATATCCAGAATTAAATCAATTGGTTGGGAACCTAAAATTAATTTAGATGAGGGTATTAGTATGGAAATCAAGAATATTGAAGATGCCTTAAATAATAAATCAGATAAAGGTGAAAGTTTAAAAAATTTTTTTTAATCTGAATTTCAAATTAAACCTAACAGAATCACTTTTTAAAATTTTCTCCAAACAGCTAGTAACTTTCCTTGAATAGCAACTTCATTTTTATCCAAAACAATTGGCTCATAATTGGGATTAGCCGCTTCTAATATTATTTGATTATTCTTCTTATAAAAATATTTTAAAGTAGTGCCAGATCCTGGGACCATGGCACTTACAATAGTTCCATTTCTTAGATAACTTTGATCATTTACAGGTTCCATTAAAACCATATCACCATGAGCTATAAAAGCATCGATCATTGAATCTCCATTAACAGTAAGGGCAAAAACCCCTTTTTTTTGGAAAACATCTTTCATATCTAAATTTTCATTTACATCAGAATAAGATTCAATAAGTCCTCCGGCAGCCACTGATCCCAAAATAGGCACACCGCTACTAACAATTTCTTTTGCTAGTTGCAATGTTCTGGCTCTTCCTTCTTGCCATGAGATATAACCTTTTTCCTGTAGATGCTTAAGTCTACTTTGTATGGGGGCTGGTGATTTTAATCCCATAGCTTCCATCATTTGTCTAATGGAAGGGCTATGGTTAAAATCTTTAATATAATTTTTTATCCACTCAAATAATTCATTTTGAGCCGCTGTAAGTTCACTATTCATAACCCAAGATAAAACATTTGTACTCTAATACATTTGTACCTATATTTTAATTTCAATGCAACCATTTTATTTAAATTAACTAATAAAAACTATTTTTAATATTTTTCTAATTATTAAAAAATTCTCATAATCTCATAACCCTTTCTCTCAATACATTATTTTTATTGAAAAATAAAGAAGATAAGACTTTAATTAATTAAGATAGTTCCATAGGTAAATAAAAATCATTGCTTAAAAAAGAAAAATTATTACCGGTTATATTATGTGGAGGGAGGGGATCTAGGCTATGGCCTTTGTCGAGAAAAAGTTTTCCAAAGCAGTATTTATCAATTGATTCCAAATCAGAATTTTCATTCTTACAAAGAACTCTCAATAGAATTAAAGATTTAGAAAAAGAAAATGAACCAATTATTATTTGTAATGAAGAGCATAGATTTATTACTGCTGAACAAATAAGAAAAGTAAAAACAAAGCCAACTGCAATATTGTTAGAACCTTTTAGCAGAAATACTGGTCCAGCTGTCGCAATTGCAGCTTTACATTCCTTATCACTTGGCGATGATCCAGTTTTATTAATACTTCCCTCAGATCATCTAATTAAAGATCAAGAAGAATTCATTAAATCCGTCAGGAATGCACACGGATATGCTTCTGAGGGAAAAATTATAACTTTCGGGATAAAACCAAAACATCCAGCAACAGGATATGGATATATTCAGTCTGAAAGTCCAATTGATGGGGATGAAAAGTCTCCTTCTCTTATAAAGAAATTTATAGAGAAACCAGACATATCTATCGCAAAGAACTTGTACTTAGATAAGCATTTCAGTTGGAATAGTGGGATATTTATGGCCAAAGCAAGCACAATTATTAAAGAGCTTGAGAAATATTGTCCTGAGATTATAATCCAATGCAAGCAATCTCTAGAAAAAAGAATACAAGATCTAGATTTCTTAAGAATCGGCAAAGAATCATATTCATTATGCCCAAATATTTCTCTTGATAAAGCTGTAATGGAAAAAACAGATTTAGGATATGTATTTCCACTAAAAGCTAAATGGAGTGATATTGGAGGTTGGGAATCATATTGGGAAAACTCTTTAAAAGATCCAAATGGGAATGTTGTTCTTGGAGACAGTATCCAAGTTGAATCCAAGAATAGTTTAATTACAAGTTATGGACGTTTAACAGTAACGCTTGGTATTAGCGACTTGATTGTAGTCGCAACAAATGATGCTGTTCTTGTAGCACAAAAAGATCAGTCAGAAAATGTAAAAAAACTTGTAGAGCAATTAATAATTAAAAATAGAATCGAAGCTGTAGAGAGTAAAAAGGTTTACAGACCTTGGGGCAACTACTTTTCTATTGAGGAGAATCTCAACTGGAAAATAAAAAGAATAGAAGTCAACCCTGAATCCTCATTATCACTTCAGCTACATAAAAAAAGAGCGGAGCATTGGATAGTTGTAAGAGGTATAGCCAATGTAGAAATAAACGAAAAGAAATTAATATTACAAGAAAATCAAAGTTGTTTTATCCCAGAGGGACATAAACATAGATTATCAAACAAAAAGAAAGAACCGCTAATAATTATTGAAGTGCAGAGTGGTACATATCTTGGAGAAGATGACATTATTAGACTTGAAGATAATTATGGTCGTATAGATCTATGAATTATCAACGAACTAAAGTTTAAATTTACTTAAAAATTGATATTACGAAAGTAAAGCTGCTAACAATGATTGCTGAACGTGCAATCTATTTTCCGCTTGTTCAAAAATCCTGCTATTTTTACTTTCAAAAATTTCATCCGTTATCTCTTTACCTCTGTATGCTGGTAAACAATGTAAAACAATTGATTCTTTATTCGCATTATTTAACAACTTAGTATCAAGAGTAAATCCCTTAAATTCCTTATCCTTTTTTTCTTTTTTATTTTCTTCACCCATTGAAGACCAAACATCAGTGTACAAGACATTCGCACCTGTTACAGCAGAATATGGATCATTAGAAATGTTCAACAAATTTTTATTTTTATAGATTTGCATTGCTTTATCAACTACCAAGGTATTTGGTTCATAACCTTTAGGACATGCAATTCTAACTTCGATCCCCAATAAAGCTCCATACAAAATGAGAGAGTTAGCAACATTATTACCATCGCCTATAAAAGCCAAAACTACATTTTTAAAATCTTTGAATTCCTCTTTTATTGTCATGTAATCAGCCAAAGCTTGGCAGGGATGTTCTAAATCTGTAAGAGCATTAATAACTGGTTTAGTAGACCACTTTGCATATTCTTCCAAATCAGATTGTTTAAAAGTTCTTATTGCAAGAACATCGCAATATCTACTTAACACCCTTGCAGTATCTCTAATTTGCTCGCCCCTTCCAATTTGAGAAGTCGTAGGATTTAAATCAACTGTAGTTCCTCCAAGTCTTGACATAGCAACCTGAAAACTAACCCTTGTGCGAGTTGATGACTTATCAAAAATCAGTCCTAAAACCTTATCTTTAAGTTGAATGTTTAAATGTTTATTTTTAATATTTTTTGCAAACTCTAAAATTCGAAAAAATTCTTCATATGAGGTGTCCAAGCTTGATAAAAAATTTTTACTTTCAAGCTTGATTGGATTGCTCATTTAACTTTATAAATAAACTAAATTCTACTATGCTGGCATTTTACTTTCTGCCAAGAGAGTTTTCAGGTCCTCTCCTTCTATAACTTCTTCTTGGAGAATTTTTTGAGAAATCGATTCTAGAAGAGGTAAATTATTCCGCAAAATGTTAAGAGCAGTTTCATGAGCATCATCAACCAACTCTCTAACTTCTTTATCTATAGCTTGAGCAGTAGCATCACTAACAGATCTTCTAGGATTATTTCCATTGCCTAAGAACTGCCCTCCCCCTTGTTTATCATATGCAAGAGGACCAAGAATATCGCTCATACCAAATGTACCAACCATCTGTTCTGCAATGTCGGTCGCCCTTTGCAAATCATTTGAAGCACCAGTTGTAATTTTACCAAAGACAACTTCCTCTGCTGATCTTCCACCAAGTAGTGTTGCTATTTGTCCCTTTAGTTCTTCTTTGGAATTCAAAAACCTTTCTTCAGTTGGAAGTTGGAGAGTATAACCAAGTGCGCTCATACCTCTAGGTACAATTGAAATCTTTGCTACTTTCGACCCACCAGGCATAAGATGACCTACGATTGCGTGACCAACTTCATGATAAGCAACAACTTTCTTCTCATCATCTTGCAAAACACGACTCTTCTTTTCTAAACCTGCCACAACTCTCTCTATAGCTTCACTTAAATCCTGCTGTTCAACGCTTTTTCTTTTGGCTCTTGCTGCTAAGAGAGCAGCCTCGTTAACCATATTCGCCAAGTCTGCGCCAGCAAATCCACTTGTTGCTTGAGCTATTGAATCAAGATCAATAGAATCCGATAGTTTAACCTTTTTGGTGTATATCTCTAAAATTGTCTTTCTTCCAGACAAATCAGGTCTATCAACTAATACTTGTCTATCAAATCTTCCAGGTCTTAATAATGCAGCATCGAGGACCTCTGGTTGGTTAGTGGCTGCAAGGACTATTACTGGTTTATCTGTTGAAGCAAAGCCATCCATTTCAGTAAGTAATTGGTTTAAAGTTTGTTCTCTCTCATCATTACCACCAACAACACCCATAGACCCTGAGCGACTTTTACCGATTGCATCCAATTCATCAATAAAAATTATACAAGGTGCTTTTTTCTTGGCTTGTTCAAATAAATCCCTGACTCTTGCTGCACCAGCACCTACAAAAAGTTCAACAAATTCAGAACCTGAAATTATAAAGAAAGGAACTTCTGCTTCACCTGCAACCGCTTTTGAAAGAAGAGTTTTCCCTGTTCCTGGAGGTCCCACCAGAAGAACACCTTTTGGTATACGAGCTCCTATATCTGTATATCTTTCTGGTCTTTTTAAAAAATCAACTATTTCTGTTAATTCATCCTTTGCTTCGTCAACACCTGCAACATCAGCAAATGTTACTTTCGATTCATCATCCGGGACATAAACTTTAGCTTTACTTTTAGTAAAACTTAAAGCTCCTTGGGCACCTCCGCCACCCATACTTCTTCTTGCAAAGAATTGCAAAACAAGGATAAAAATTAAAGGAGGAACTACCCAACTTAAGATTGTTGAGAAGAAATTAGGTTTTTTTGGTGGAGCCGCTGCAAATTCAACTCCTTTACTCTCTAACCTTTGTGGAAGGTCCATATCAAAAATTGGAGTTGTCGCCAAAACAGAAGGTGCACCTTCTTCAGCGCCATTTAATTCATATCTAATTTGTTCTTGGGTTATATATGCCCTCTTAACTTCCCCATCATTAACTTGATCTATAAATAAAGAATAAGGTACCCTAGGGATTTGCATATTTTGATTAGGGAAAAGGCTACTGAATAAAAGTAATGCTCCAACTCCTATCAAGATGATATTAATAATTCCGAATCTTCTATTAGGTTGATTATCGTCTTGTCTTATTGGCATGATTGTGGACAAATTTGAACTTATTATAAACTAAACGAAGAGTTTCCGTATCTGTAATATTTTTTTTGGGTAAGAACCGTACGGTAATTTGACCCATACTAATTGTGATCAAAAATTATTTTTAAAATGAACTTTTTACCCTTATATCATTGCCAATCAAACTAACTTGAACATCACTTAATTTGATAATTTCATTCATTTGTCTGAATTCAAAATCACTAAAGGGGCTCATACAATTTTCTCCACCTAAAATTTTTGGAGCAATAAAAGTAATAATTTCCTGTATACAGTTAGATTTTAAAGCAGCAGTTGCTAATCTAGGGCCACATTCCCACAGAACTTTATTACACCCCCTTTTGGCAAGAATTTTTGAAATTAACTCTGGATTATCTGATGATACTTTTTCGACATCTACAAATTTTGGAATCCTTTTAAGGTAGCTTTCATTTGCGGTAGAAGAATCATAGATGACTATAGTTTTCGCATTATTACAATCCCAAAGATTAGACTTAGAAGGGAGATCCAAACTTTTTGTGAAAACGACTCTCAAAGGCTCAGGATTTTTTAAACCTCTTGAAGTCAAAAGTGGATTGTCTTTCCTTAATGTGTTTCCTCCAATGATTATTGCATCAAATTCGGCTCTAAAAGAGTGAACTAGTGACCTTGATTCTTCATTAGTAATCCATTTACTTTTGCCATTTTTTAAACCCGTTCTGCCATCAATACTCATAGCCCATTTAAGAACTCCAAATGACTTTTTAGTTATATTTCTATGAATAAAAGCTTTATTTAGATCTAAGGATTCTTTTTTACATAATCCTAAATAAACTTGAATTCCAGCTTCTTTTAGACGTTTTATACCTTTTCCGGAGACTCTTTTATCTGGATCTTTAATAGATATATATACTTTTTTTATACCTGAAGATATTAACTTATCTACACATGGAGGGGTCTTCCCTTGATGGCAACAAGGTTCAAGATTTACATACATTGATCCACCTTTAGCATCCTTTTTCAAATTACTAAAAGCCATAGCTTCAGCATGAGGCATCCCTGCCTTGTAATGAAATCCTTCTGAAATAAGGTTTCCATTTTTATCAAGAATTACCGCTCCAACCTTAGGATTAGGACTCGTTGTATTATTGCCTAACGAAGCCAAAAAAATTGCTCTTTTCATCCATTTTATATGGCTTATATTGAATTTATTCGTTTCAGACATCTCTCATATTTGAAAATCAACTCAGAGATCTCCATTCTTTAACCAAGAAAGGAGGAACAGGTAACTCTGAGAAAACACCAGACAAAGATAATCTCAATGGTCTATTTTTATCAATATTTTTAATAAGCTCATCAAGATCAAATTCTGCAGCGGCTTGTCTCCCGTCATTCGCTAATTCTGAATTAAGTAATGTTTTATCTTCAAGTGACCACTGTTTTCTTCCAGATTCAACAACTAGTCTTGTTGGATGATCAATCCTAAGATTTCCTGGATATCCTATAACCCTTAAAATTAATTTATTTTCCAAAAGAGGTGATTTATATGCTACTAACTGCCAAGTTTCAAAGTCCAAGTCTCTTAAAAACTCACTACTAGCATTTAATAATTTCCCATTTATTTCTGTTTCTGAAATTTCTGCAGATACTTTTAATGGGTTAAAAATAAGGGATAAAAACAAAAGTAAAGGTAATATTCCTTTTAAAAAAAATTTTTTATTTGATTTTGTAATTTTCTTCATTTTCAGAATCCATCAGAGCATCTAGAGTTACAGCTGTTCTTACGATAGCTTGATACCTTTTGATTATATTACGATTTTTTTCTATAACTCGAGATAAATTCATAGTGTCTTTTTCAGAATAGCTAGATATTAAATCGCTAGAATCATCTTCAATAAACTCAAATTCACTATCTTTATTGATAAGAGTTAACAATAATTCATGTAATCTCTTTCTCCTTTCAGACAATTAATTTATTATGGTAACTCGAATAATAATAAGATAATTTAATAAAACATTCAAACATTTTTGTTCCTTTTCATTAAATATTGATGACCGAAGTTAACAGAAAAATTCATGTAGTAGGTATTAATTCATATATATTTGAAGATTTGCCTCCCAAATTACAAGATTTATTTTTAAGGACAGGGAATATTGCAGTGCCGAACTCATATTTTGAAAAAATTAAATCATGGAGCAAAAATGATCTAGAAAAAAAGAAATCATTTTTTCCAAGCAAAAGCAATAATGAACTTGTTAACTGGCTAAGATCTCAAAAAAGTGATGTAATTTTAATTTCGAGAGGCGATCCACTTTGGTTTGGAATTGGGAGGATATTACTAGAAAATTTTTCAAAAGATGAATTAAGTTTTTACCCTTCAAATACTTGTATTCAACTAGCATTTAGTAAGTTAAAGATCCCATGGCAGGATTCTGTTCAAGTAAGTATTCACGGCAGAGATTCGAATACATTAATTAAGGCTCTTAAAGCAAAGCCTTCAAGTTTGACAATTATCACAGATTCAAATAACAAAAGTATTGAAATAATCAAAAACAACTTATCAGAATTAAATCTGATTGACTTCTATGATTTTTGGCTCTGTGAAGAGATAGGCTTAGACAATGAAAATATAAGAAAACTAAATATTAAAGAGGCATTACCCTCTGATATATCAAGCTTGAACATTGTTGTTCTTATAAAAACAAAAAAAAATTACTCAAATAATAATCTCCCTCTTTTCGGGATCAGTGACCATATTTTTAAAACTTTTGATGATAGACCAAATTTATTTACTAAAAGGGAGGTTCGTGTTCAAATATTAGCTGATCTAGAGCTCCCTATAAATGGTGTTATGTGGGATGTAGGAGCAGGTTGTGGATCAATTGGTTTAGAAGCACTAAAATTAAGGCCTAATTTAAATTTGTTATGTATCGATAAAAGGATTGGCTCAAAGGAATTAATACTAGAAAACTCAAAAAGGATTGGTGTTAAACCAAAATTTATTTTTGAGGAAGACATAAAAAACATTTTAAATACAAAAAATTTAAGTTCTTTTGAAAAACCAAATAGATTAGTAATTGGAGGATGTGATAAAAAGACTAAACTTCAAATTATTAATACCCTTGCTCAAGATATGAGTATTGGAGATATTATCGTTATCCCAATAATTGATATACACGCATTAGAAGAATTAAAACAGGAATTAGAAGATAAAAAATTTAAAACAAATTTAAATTTAATACAAACCTACAAAAGCCTTAGTATTGCGGAGGGAATGAGATTAGAACCCAATAATCCTGTTTTTTTACTCAAAGGGAAAAAATAAACTAATACTATTCATTTGTTGGGTTTAGCAACATGGGGTAATCCCCAACCAAGTTTATTTCTTAATACTTGAAAAAATTCATGATCTTCAAGTCTAATAAACTTAACTGAGTGTTTGCTTTTTCTAATTAAAACCCTATCTTCTGGCCAAACATAACAACCCGCATTCCCATCAACAACCATCACTAATCTTTCTGGAGTCGCAGGGAAAACTGTAACTGGCTCTGAATCATTAAAAACTAGTGCCCTTGATGCTAAGGAATGTGGCGCAATTGGAGTTAATTGCACTACAGGACAATCAGGTGTAATAACTGGCCCGCCAGCACTTAAAGAATAAGCAGTAGAACCAGTAGGAGTAGATAAAATTACTCCATCTGCTGAAATATCTACCGGAGCATGGCGCCCAATAGAAATCTCAAAATGACACATACTTGTAAGGGGTTCTCTATGAAGGGCCATCTCATTAAGGCAGAGAGACTCCCATCTCCTCTGATCGTTCCTCATTACACTAACGATAAAGCAAGTTCTTTCCTCAATATCCCAATTTCCAGTAATGATTTTGTCGATAGCTAAATCTAAATTAGACAAATAAGCTTCAGCAAGGAAACCTAGATGACCTGTATTAATGGTTAGTATAGGAATTTTTGCGGGAGCTGTTTGTCTGGCAGCAGATAAGACAGTACCATCTCCGCCCAGAACGATAGCAAACTCCATTGATGAATCAAATCCTTCCGGAACACAATTTGTATATCCCAGTGGACGTACGTGTTGATCAGGATTAGCAAAACCGACCATCCCCCCAGAACTGCTAACTCTAATAACTTCAAAATTGGACTTTTCCAATTTTTTTTGCACAGAAGTTGCAGTTTGAACAGCTAGTTCTTTCCCATCATTAACTATTAGTCCTGCTTTACGTATCAACAAAATAATAAAACTAGAATTATTTTAAACTACTTTGTTAGACAATACTAATTCATATTTCCAATTTTATTAGAACTGATCTAAAAATCTAAGATCATTTGTATAAAATTTTCTTATATCATCAATCTGATGTCTTACCATACAAAATCTCTCAACTCCTAATCCTGCAGCGAATCCAGTCCATTTCTCAGAATCTATTCCTAAATTATCTAAGACCTTTGGATCTACCATGCCACAGCCCATTACTTCTAACCATTTACCTTTCCATTGTACGTCTACTTCTGCTGAAGGTTCAGTAAATGGGAAATAACTAGCTCTAAATCTTACAGGAATATCTCCAAAAAAGGTTTTTAAAAATGTAAGAACTGTTCCTCTTAAATGACTAAAATTAATATCTTGATCGATACATAAAACCTCAACCTGATTAAATACAGGGGAATGAGTAGCATCCACAGCATCTCTCCTATAGACTCTACCAGGGGCAATAATTCTCACTGGAGGAGGATTTTTCTCTAAGTACCTTATCTGAACTGGAGAAGTATGGGTCCTTAAAAGTTGATTCTCATCTAAATAGAAAGTATCCTGCATATCTCTTGCGGGATGATTTTTGGGTATATTGAGAGACTCAAAATTATAAAAATCAGTTTCTATTTCAGGACCATTTTCAACTGAGTATCCTAAACCACAAAAAATATCTATTATTTCATCTTGAGTTGAAATTAGGGGATGTTTATTCCCAGGGGGGGTTCCAATTGAAGGGATAGTTACATCAATTTTTTCTGTTTTAATCTTTTTAAGTAAGGCCTCACTATTAAGTAGATTTTTTCTTTCAGTTATTAATTCCTGCAAATTTATCTTTATTAAATTTGCCTTCTGGCCAACAATTGGTCTATCGGTAGCTGATAATTGGCCCATTGTTTTTAAGATAATTGACAAATCACCTTTTTTTCCTAGCAAGGAAACTCTTAATTTATCGAGTTCTTCATGGGTAGTAGCATTATCTATATTATTTTTTGCTGTTAGAGAAAGATTATTTAGTTTTTCCTCAATTTGACTTAATGATTCAATCTGACTCACTGATATAGTAAAAATAAGTATTGCTTCATTTTACTTAAATATCGACCATAAATAAAATTTATTGATTAATGAAACCGTTAAATATATTAATTAGCAATGATGATGGTGTTTTTGCAGCAGGGATAAGGGCATTGGCAAAATCAGCGCAAAAAAGAGGACATAAGGTAAAAGTAGTGTGTCCTGACCAAGAAAGATCAGCTACTGGACACGGTCTAACTCTACAATCTCCATTGAGAGTGGAAAGAGCAGACGAATTATTTGAGGAAGGAATTGAAGCTTGGGGATGTTCGGGCACACCTGCTGATTGCGTCAAATTAGCTCTATCTGAGCTCTTGGATCATAAACCTGATCTAGTTCTATCTGGAATAAATCACGGTCCTAATTTAGGAACGGATATTTTCTGTTCAGGTACTGTTGCTGCCGCCATGGAAGGCACTTTAGAAAATGTTCCTTCAATGGCAATTAGTGTAGCAAGTTTTAAATGGAAGAATTTTGAATTTGCCGGAGAAATTGCAATGAATATCGCCGAACAAGCCATTAAAGATAGTTGGCCAACTTCACTTCTTTTAAATTTGAATATACCCCCTTGCGATAAAAGCAAAATAAAAGAATTATCCTGGACAAGATTATCAGTAAGAAAATATAAAAATCAATTTTCCAAAAGAGAAGACCCGAGGGGAGATGATTACTATTGGTTGGCAGGCGAGGTCGTTTTAGATCTTCAATCAAAAGGTTATGGTCCTAGGAATTGGCCTAGTGATGTATCTCAAATTCAAGATAATAAAATATCACTTACGCCTGTAGAACCAGATTTGTTTTGGAGAGGCAATTTAGAAGACTTACCTAAAATAAATAATTCATTTGTAAATCCTTCTTAAAAGCCATAAAGAAAAACAAAGTCCAAAAAAATGAGCACCAATTACTTGCGTGTTACTGAGAACTGATAATATTTCAAGTCCAGTAATTGGAATATCAGACTGGGCTGTTATCAATTGTCCAGTCGTCTGAGAGGATGCTTGTATAAATAGGGCGCCCATAAGAGCTTGATATCCAATTAAACCAAACAAAATTCCTAACAAATCAACTATTAGACCTCTTTTTATTAATTTACTGGTTTGTCCTCTTGAAGGTCTTGCATTACTTGCGATTGCTCTCCCTGTTTTAACTATTAGCCAACCTTGCCAAAGACTAAAAAGTAGTAAAATCAAGGATATTGTAGTGAGTGATAGACCAGGTGCTAAGCCAAGCTGCCCTTCGCTATTGTTTACAACATTTGAAAAAAGCAAAACAGCTGCAACAACAACACCTAAAATGGATTGAACCCAAAAGCGTATCCATCCAATGCGCCTCATTCCAAATGAAAGGGACTGAAAATCAATTGTGTCAGACATTCAGTTGATTTAATAAACTATAATCTATTCAAATTTGCCATTAAAATCATAAAATTGCACGTAATCTTTTGATCTCTTTAATACCGCCATCTGAAGTTAAGAATCCCACTTCAATAGCTATTGGGAGTTTTGATGGCCTACATGCTGGTCACAGAAAATTAATTAAAAGTGTAGTTGAAGAAAATCAATATACCCCGACAATTGCAAGCTTCTGGCCCCATCCAAGAGAAGTTCTTTATAAAGAGACACGTCTTAGACTTGATCTCCCTTATGAAAAACTACCTATTCTTGAAGATCTTGGGATTGAACAATTAGTTCTGATTCCTTTTGATGAGGAACTATCAAAATATAGTGCAGAAATATTTGTGAGAAAAATTTTAATAAATCAATTGCAAGCAAAAAGCATTTCTTTGGGTGCTAATTTTAAATTTGGTTTTAGAAGAAGTGGAGATGTAAATACTATAAAAAATACAATAAAAGATACAGATATAAAACTTAAAATCACTCCAATTTTGGAAGACGATGAGGGTAGAATCAGCAGCAGCAGAATAAGAGATTTATTAGAGAAAAGTGATCTGAAAAATGCTTTCAAAATGCTTAAAAGGCCTTATAGTTTTAATGGAAAAGTTGTTAAAGGTAAAGGGATTGGTAAAAGTATAGGATGGCCTACTGCAAATCTTGAAATAGATGGCAGAAAATTTTTACCTGGAGAAGGAGTTTACGCAGCTTGGACAACTTTAGAAAATTCCAACCAAAAAATTGAATCTATTATGAATCTTGGCTCTCAACCAACAATAAATCCTTTATTGCCATCTGCTGTTGAAGTTCATTTAATTAATAAAGATATCGATTTATATGGTTTAAATCTATCTGTAGAACCAGTTGAAAAGCTTAGATCTCAAATCCAGTTCAAGAACATAGATCAACTTTCTAATCAAATTAAAGAAGATAAAGATAAAGCCCTAAGAATTTTTAAAAACAATAAAAATTAAGTTAAAATGCAGAATTCCAATAATACAAACGTTGATGATTTAAGAATTTATCAAATTATTGACGCTAATCTAGACAGAGCTAGAGAAGGATTAAGGGTACTAGAGGATTGGGCTAGATTTGGTCTAGGCAAAGAAAAATATGTTAAAAGGATTAAAAATTTTAGACAAATTTTAGGAAAAAATCATTTGAAAGTGTATAAACAATCTAGAAATCATATTTACGACAAATGCAAAGGATTAACTCATCAAGAGCAAATAAATAGAAAAACATTTGAGCAAATTATAAGTTCTAATTCAGCCAGAGTTCAAGAGGCATTAAGAGTAATAGAAGAATTCTCGAGGCTACATAATCATGAGCTCTCAAAAATTGCTTCTGAAATTAGATATGAAATATATACTATAGAAATAGATTTGTTGAGTTTAAGCAAGTATAAGAATTCGGAAGAAATATTAAAAGAAAATGATTTATATGTAATAACAGATCAAAGGGCCAATTTATTAGAAATAATAGAAGAGATTTTAATTGCGGGGGTAAAAATCATTCAACATAGATTTAAAACAAGTACTGATAAAAATAATCTTCAAGAGGCGATTCAAATTAAAAATTTATGTAAAAAATATAATTCTTTGTTAATAATTAACGACAGACTTGATATAGCTTTAGCATCTAATGCGGATGGAATTCATCTTGGACCAGATGATTTAGACTTAGAAACTGCGAGAAAATTATTAGGATATTCAAAAATTATTGGTATAAGCGCAAATAATGAAACTGATATTTCTAATGCGATTAAAGGGGGTTGTGATTACATAGGGATAGGTCCAGTATTTGAAACTTCAACAAAAAAGAGCAAAAAACCTATAGGTATTGAAAAAATCAAAACATTAACAAAAGATATAAATATTCCTTGGTTTGCTATCGGAGGAATTAAGTCAAATAATATTTCACATTTGAAAAGGAATGGGTTTAAAAAAGTTGCATTAGTGTCGCAACTAATGAATTCTGAAGATCCTAAAGAAGACGCTATTATGATCCTAAAAGAGTTGTCTCATGAAAATTAAAGTAAATGGAGAAGAAAAAAAAATTGAACTTGATAAAGAAAAGGCTCTACTATCAACAGCCCTAAATTTAATGGGATATAAACCAAACACAATTGTCGTGGAGCTAAATAATTTAATTATTAATTCAATAAAATGGGGGGAAGTGGAACTTAAAGATGGCGATAATTTAGAAATCGTCTCAATAGTTGGTGGTGGATAAAAAATTTTTATACATTTAAAATCTTCATAATTTTTTAAGTTTAGGATTGAAACATTTACCAATTTTTTTTTATTTTCGTTTTATATTCTTAATACTTAAGTAAAACAATGAAAGAAAAAAATAATAGTAATTCAAGGTCCTTAAAATGGGAGCAAAACGGGGAGTTAGCTCATAAAGATCTCTCTGAGTTAATTGAAAGATTAAAAAATGTAGAAAGTGAACATACATACTCTGAGCTGTCTAGATTAGGTACAAAATCAAACCTAAAAGATTAAATTTGTTACTTAGATCTTGTCTTTATAGAAATTTGTTCCAAATTAAAGTTATTTAATATAAAAATAAATGCCGAAAAGATTTCCAGAGTGGGTAAATACAGAAGTGGTAATAAAAGCAATAAAAATGAGAGAAGAAGGAATTCTTTCTAAACAACTTAATTTGTGGATAGAGAGCCTACTTGAAATAGAAAAAAAGTAAGTATTTAAGAAATACTTTTAATAATTCTCAGAGCTGCCATTGCTGCTCCGTATCCATTATCTATATTCATAACTGATATACCTGGAGAACAACTCGACAACATACTATTTAAAGCAGTTTTCCCATCCTTGCTAACGCCATAACCAACTGAGATAGGTACTGCAATTATCGGTTGAGCCAACAATCCTCCAACAACTGTAGCCAAAGCTCCTTCCATTCCAGCGCAAACTATTAATACATCAAACTTATTAATTTCTTCTAACTGGCTCATTAATCGATGAAGTCCTGCTACTCCAACATCTATAAATGATTGACAATTCACTCCATAAATTTCAAGAGCTAATTGTGCTTCAAGTGTTACGTCCAAATCACTTGTACCTCCAGAAATTATGGCAACTTTTTTATTTGTATTTATTTTATTTAGATTTTTTCCAATTATTAGGCAATTTGCTTCTTCATAAAAATTTGCATCTTCATACAAATCCAAAAGATAATAAGCCTTTTCACTATTAACCCTAGTTATGAAAACAACCTCATTTTTGCTTAATACACTCTCAGATAATCTCTTTAATTGGTCGACACTCTTGTCTTGTCCCCAAATAGCCTCAACAAGTCCAAGCCTCTCTCTTCTTTGGAAATCAAACTTGATATCAAAATTCATCTTTGCTTATCTAACTCTCCCTCATAAATTAATTCAAAAGGATTTTCTCTTACATTAAGCGCAGCTTTAACATTATCTTCAAATTTTTGTTGAACTACATTTACTTCTGACATTGGTATACCTTTCCATAATTTTTTACTTTTCCAATTTAACAATATTAAAGCTTCTTCTTTTTCTTTATTCCAAAATAATTGTCTCCCCAAAAAACCATCTTGAGAAGACAACCATGGCTCCCATATTTCTTTTTCAGCATTCAACCATGCTGCTTTTAAATCGCCAGGAACTTTAAGTCTTAATTCCTCTATGACTATTTCATCTTGATAAGTATCCATAGTAAGAGCTTTTAAATTGGTAATATCAGATTGAAAAATTAATACTAGTAAGCAAACTAATACTAAACAAAATCTTTGAAATTTTTTTTTCAAATTTAAATTTAATTTCATTTTTTCTCAAGTAGCACAACAGAATGACAACTTATACCCTCTTCTCTACCTTCTGGACCCAATTTTTCATTCGTGGTTGCTTTAATCCCAACCAAATTTTCATCAATATTTAAAATCTTAGAAATATTTTCTTTCATTAATTTTATATGTGGCATGATTTTTGGCCTTTCAGCGACAAGAACACTATCAATATTATTTATTTCCCAACCATCTTGTCTTATCAAGTCAATTACTTTTGATAACAAAAACAAGCTATCGGCATTTTTCCATTTTTCATCAGATGGGGGGAAATACTTTCCTATGTCGCCCAAGGAAAGTGCTCCCAATAATGCATCCATGATTGAGTGGCTTAGAACATCAGCATCACTATGACCATCCAATCCTAATTTTTCAGGATGATGCAATTTTACACCTCCAATAATTAAGTCTCTATTCTCAACTAGTCTGTGAATATCGTATCCGTTACCTATTCTAAATTTCATGAATTGATTATATTCTTTTATTATTCTCTTACTTTGTGGGGATTTTTTATAGTTTTCATTTGAAATTAAGTCACTTCTTCTTTCTAATGTTCTTTCAATACTTTTTTCTCTTCTCCACGATTTAATCTCTTCATGATTACCGCTGACTAAAATATCTGGCACTTTCATTTCTTTAAAAGTTAACGGCCGCGTGTATTGAGGATATTCTAATAAAGAAGAATTATGACTCTCATCAACTAAAGAGTCTGGATCACCAAGAGTTCCTGGTAATAATCTCGTTAAAGCGTTAATTATTGTTATGGCGGGTATTTCACCACCAGAAAGTACATAATCACCTATCGATATCTCTTCATCAGCCAAACATCTAATCCTCTCGTCAAAACCTTCATATTGACCACTAATAATTATTATTTGATCCAAAGTAGTCCATCTTACAAGATCTTTTTGCTTTAAGACTTTACCCTGTGGGGTCATCAACAAAGTTTTACTTTTAGGTGATTTTTTAATTGATTCATATGCCCTATAAATAGGTTCAGGTTTTAATACCATACCTGCTCCTCCTCCATAAGGCTTGTCGTCTACTTGTCTGTATGCACCTTCTCCATATTCTCTTAAATCATGTAAATTTAAATCGATCAAATTATTATCTAGAGCTCTTGTTATGACCCCTAAATTATTTATCAATTCAAAAGCTTTAGGGAACAATGTAATTACATCAAAATTAAAACTTCTCATCTATAAATCTTCCTCATATCCAAACTCAATTAACTTTGATTCTTTTTTTCTCCAGTTTGGAACAACTTTCACAAACAATTCCAAGTGAACTGGACCATTAATTAATTTTGACATATTTGATCTTGCTAACTGACCAATAATTTTTAACATTGAACCATTCTTTCCAATAAGAATACCTTTTTGAGTTGATCTTTCAACAATAATGGTAGCCAAAATAGCAGTAAAAATTTTGTTATTTTTTCTTTTCATTTCCTCTATTTTTTCTATCTTTACTGCAACACTATGAGGCACCTCTTCTCTTGTATTTATTAAAACCTGTTCTCTTACTAAATCAGATAATAAATTATCTAATGGTTGGTCGCATATAGTCTCTTCTTCGTACAGTTTTGGTCCCTCTGGAAGAAATTTAAGTGCCATATCGACTAGTGCAGAACATCCTTCTCCTTGAGAAGCACTTACAATTTGAAAATTCCTATTAATTCCAAAAAACTTTCTATATTGATCTAATCGCAAATTCCTAAATTCTTTATTAACCAAATCCCACTTATTTAATGCAACAATAAACTCAGTTTTATTTGCGATTAAAAAGTTCAATATATATTCATCGCCCCTACCAGGCTCTTCGCTAGAATCAATTACAAAAATTACCATATCAACTCCATTTATTGCAGATTTTGCGTTTTTTACTAATATCTCTCCAAGGCGATGATGAGGTTTATGAACACCTGGTGTGTCGACAAAAATTATTTGCCCATTGTTAGTGGTCAGTATTCCTTTTAATTTATTTCTAGTAGTTTGCGCTATGGGGGAAGTAATTGTTATTTTTTCTCCAACCAATTTATTTATTAAAGTAGATTTACCAACATTTGGCCTTCCTAGTAAAGTTACGAACCCAGATCTATAATTGGTCAAAGAATTTTAATGCATCAATAATAAAATTCTGATCAAAAATGGAAAAAAAAACCATAAATTTAAAAGAAGCTTCCTTTACACAAGCAATAAATATATCTGCACAATGGTGTAAAGAGTGGGGTGAAGATTTACTCAGCGAAGAGGTTTTAGCAGATAGAATTGCAGAGCTAATAAAAACGAGGAAAGGACTTAGGGGGTTTTTTGCATATGCTTTATCAGATAAAGATTGTTTTTTGTTGGATAAACTTCCTTTTTCACTAATTTACAAACTGAATGAAGGGGGTGATGCTGTAACAGAAATAGTAGTAAAAAATTTAATAATGAGTTCCGCTCAAATAATTATTCATCGAAGAGATAACAATCATGAATATGAGATGACATCGGAAAATATTTCAAATAGATGTAAAGCTATTTTGAGACTGCTTGACACCAAGTCAGTTGCAAAGACTGTCAATCAAGTCCTTAAAGACCTAGATAATATGGGAAATAGTTTTGATAATTCAGTAAAATATGACTCAAAGCAAAAGGAATTTATGAAAAAACAAATTCTTGATATCGCCCAATAAAAAAGCGTAGAATAAATCTACGCTTTGAGATAAATCTAAGTAATTTGTTTAGTCTCTTCTTCCACCACCTTGAAGTGCAATCATTAATCTTAATATAAAAACAAAAAGATTTATATAAGTTAGATACATACCTAAGGCTCCTGCAAGGTATTGGTCATCATTATATCTTCTTGGCATTGTATAGAAATCAACGAAAGACATTGCAACAAATAAGACTGTTCCAAATCCTGCAATCATCAATTCAAGACCTGAACCTCCAAAAACTCCTGGGGCAAAGAAACCTCCAATTAATTGGACAAACATTGCTATAAGCAAACCTATCAACCCAAGACCAACAACCCCACTCAATGCCTGTCCAACGCTATCACTCATTCTTTGGCCAGTATAAGAGGCGATGACAAAAGTTATACCTGTAGCTAAAGCTGCTGTTCCAACAGAACCTATGCCAATAGTTCCTATTGCTAGAGCAACTATTCCACTAAGAGTGAATCCGGTTAGCAAACTAAATCCTGTTAGTAAAGGCAATGCCTTTGAATTATTTGCGTTATTTGCAGCACTTGTTGCTATGAAAAACAAAACTAACTCTGCAATTAAAGCAACTAATGATAGTGGTTGGAAAAGCCTAGGGTTTGTTGCTATGAGTGAGACACCTGCTAGAACACCCAAAGAAGTTAGTACCATGCCTCCGCCTACATAAGGAAGAGCCTTCTGAACAACATTGGGTCCAACAATTGAGCTATTTTGTGCTTCACGAATAGCTTGATTAAAATTACTACTTGCAGGCATTTTTTTTATTAAATATAATTTTATTCTACTTGATTTTTAAAATTTCAGGGTACGGATCTCCAGAGTTATAAAGTTATTGATAAGCTTCAATAATTTTCTGAACTAAAGGATGACGTACTACATCTTGAACCGTTAAATAACAAAATTTTATACCTTCAGTTTCAGAAAAAATCCGTGACGCTTCAATAAGGCCGCTTTCCTGATCTTTTTTTAAATCAATTTGAGTAATATCTCCATTAACAACCATTTTTGATCTCTCGCCTAACCTGGTTAAAAACATCCTCATTTGAGAACAAGTAGTATTTTGTGCTTCATCTAGAATTACCAAAGAGTTATCCAAGGTTCTGCCTCTCATAAATGCTAAAGGAGCGACTTCAATAATTCCTTTTTCTATTAACGAATTCGTCCTATCAAATCCGAAAATGCTATGTAAAGAGTCAAATAGAGGTCTTAAATATGGATCAACTTTTTGTTGCAAATCTCCAGGAAGGAATCCCAAACTTTCACCAGCTTCTACCGCTGGTCTGGTTAGAACAATTTTTTCTATTTTTTTCTCGTTCAACAGTCTTGCTGCGCAAACAGTTGCCAAAAATGTCTTGCCAGTCCCAGCAGGACCAATTGCAAAAGTAAGATCATAATTTTCAATTGATTCAACATATTCTTTTTGCCTTATAGTTCTTGGTCTTAAATATCTTCCTTCTTTGGAACGCGCAAGAACTTTTTTTCCAAGTTCTGCATGTGATGATGACTCTCCCATATTTAAAGAACTAAGAGCGGCTTTAAGATCCACCTCTGGGACTTCTAAGCCTTGTTCCCAAATTGGCCTTGTAAGCTCTACTAAGGCTGAAGCTCTTTCAATCTTAGATATAACTCCGTTCATCTCAAGTTGTAAGCCTCTTATAGTTAAAGAAACTCCAGTAAGAGACTCAAACTTTTTTAAGAAGGAATTCCCAGGGCCCGATAATGCTGTAGCAGCATCAGAATTTGGCAAATCAATTGTGAAGTGACCAGTTTTGGAAACTTCTTTCATTTAGTTATTAAACAAGAATAAAAGGGTATCAAATTACTAGCTTTCAACTTCATTATTATCGTTATCAGCTTTACTACTATCGCTCTCTTCATTTTTTGTTTTAGCTTTAATTGCTTTTTCCTTCTCTAATTTTGCCTTGCCGATAGAGATAGAAGGTCTTTCTATTTTTTCTAATAACCCTCCCTTTTCTAATAAAGTCCTCACAACGTTAGTTGGCTGAGCACCCTGTGTGAGTCTTGTTCTTAAAGCTTCTGTATCAAGCCTAGTTTCCTTAGTTCTTGGGTTATAAAAACCTAGTTCTTCTAAAGGTCTGCCATCTCTTCTGGAAGTACTATTGCATGCAACAATTCTGAAACTTGCCTCTTTTTTCTTTCCAAAGCGCTTAAGGCGCAATTTAATCATCTTAAATCAATGCATTTTTAATAATAATATCATTTAAAGGTAAAAATTTAGAAACTATAAATCTGCAAATCCTTTTTTCTTCTTATTATTTTTTTGTTTTTTCATAGGTTTATTACTACTCATTCCTCCCATACCTGGCATTCCTCCCATACCTGGCATTCCTCCCATACCTGGCATTCCTCCCATACCTGGCATTCCTACCATACCTGGTATTCCTCCCATACCTGGCATTCCTCCCATACCTGGCATTCCTCCCATACCTGGCATTCCTCCCATACCTGGCATTCCTCCCATACCTGGCATTCCTCCCATACCTGGCATTCCTCCCATACCTGGCATTCCTCCCATACCTGGCATTCCTCCATTAGACATTTGTTTCATGAAACCTCTCATTCTTTGAAAATCAGCTAATACTTTGTCTACATCTTTTGCTTCATAACCACTTCCCTTAGCAATCCTTTGTCTCCTTGAAGGTTGGGCAGCAAGAATCTCAGGTTTTTGTTTTTCCTCAAGAGTCATTGAGGAGATCATTGATTCTATTTTCTTCAGTTGATCTTCTCCATCTTTTATCATCCCCTCATCGATTTTATTCATCCCAGGTATTAATTTTATTAATCCACCAAGTGATCCCATCCTTTTAATTAGTCTCATTTGCTTAACAAAATCATTAAAGTCAAAAGTTGCTTCTTGAAGTTTTTTTTGCATAGCTTCTGCATCAGCAAGCTCAACTTCCTTTTGGGCTTTTTCAACAAGTGTCAATACATCGCCCATTCCTAAAATTCTGCTTGCCATTCTCTCTGGATGAAATGGTTGCAGTGCCTCTATCTTTTCGCCTACACCAATAAATTTTATTGGTTTACCACTTATTTTTCTTATTGATAATGCAGCACCTCCTCTAGAGTCTCCATCCAACTTAGTAAGTATCGCCCCTGTGATACCAACTTTTTCATGAAATGACTTCGTCAAGTCAGCAGCTTCTTGCCCAATCATGGAATCAACAACAAGAAAAACTTCATCAGGATTCGAAACTTCTTTTATTCGAACCATTTCACTCATCATTGAATCATCAATTTGCAATCTACCTGCGGTGTCAATAATGATGGAGTTAAAATCGTTTGCACTAGCAAATTTTAATGCGTCCTTTGTAATATCTTCTGGTTTACAATTTTTTTCTTTTGCAGAGAAAACTTCTAAGTCATATTGACTTCCTAAAGTTTTAAGCTGTTCTACAGCTGCAGGTCGATAAACATCTGCAGCAACCATAAGAACTTTTTTATTTTTTTCTTTGAGATAAAGGCCTAATTTTCCTGTCGCAGTTGTTTTACCAGCTCCCTGAAGTCCAGCCATTAAAATAACAGTTGGACTATTTTCATTCTCATTTATTGGGGAATTTTCATTACCCATAATGTTAATCAATTCTTTATTTACAACCTCTATAAATTTTTGACCTGGGTTGACACCCCTTACTACTTGTTCGCCAATAGCTTTATCTTTAACTTCTGATATAAAATCTTTTACTACAGATAAACTTACATCAGCATCTAAAAGTGCTTTTTTTACCTCTTTTAAGGCATCATCTATATTATTTTCACTAATTTTCGCTTCGCCTCTTAAACCTTTTACTGCGTCTTCAAAGCGTGATGAGAGTTCATCAAACATTATTAAAAAGTAATTTTAAATATTATAGATGATCTAGAAGTTTATACTTACGGGCTATTTACGAAATCAGCTAATTTCCATGATTTATTAGAAAAACCTAAAATATATTTAACTTTCAAGGGATTTAAGATAGTTTCATTGACTAATTCCCCATTGTTGTTAAATATTCTCTCTCTGTATTTTAATTCGGCTACAGCAACTATCCTAGACGAAGTTTGCGATTTCAAAACTATTTCTTGGATATCTGAACTTATTTCTTTATAAAATCCTTTTTCAATATCTTTTTCCCTCTCTTCAATTGTCCTTTTTAAAAGGCTATCTTTAACGATTCCAGAAAGATTGATCTCTGCTTTACCTGCCATATAATTGCTTTTATTTGAAAGCCATGTTTCTATTAAATATTTTATTTCTTTTATAGATGGCGAAGCTTTTGTGATTTCTATGACTTCTAGAGAAATATTTTCTTCAGGTTTATTAAAAGATGTTTTTATATTTTCTTGGGTTGTATTTTCTTTAACAAGTTCTTTATTTTTATCTACAATTTTTGTGGGTTTATTAATCGAAATATCATTTTGAATAGTTTTAATAAATTTATTTCTTAACAATCCCACACCAATACCAATCCCAAACAAAATCAAAAAAGCATAGAAAAAAGTTTTATAAGTAGGATTATTGAAGGTAAATTTATTTTCTAAAAATTCTCCAAGACTAAAGTTAAATTCAGCTATTTTTTCAATTAAAAATTTATAAAAGTTTAATGATTTATTTTTATGAAGTTCCTCGTCGGAATTGTTGTCTTGATTAATCTGATTTTCATTTTGTTCTTTAATCCCTCCAGGCCAAGGTAAAGTATTTTCATCAAAAAATTGTGTTTGATTACTAGAGTTTATTCCATCTGATTTTTGTGAAAAGTCTTTAACAAATTTGCTTTGATTATGAAGTCTTGAGTTTTGCCTAGTTTTATTTGATTTTTTTTCTAATTTTTCAATAAATTCTTGAATTTCTCTATCTTCAAACCATAAATCAAGATTCACTTCTTTTACATCAATATCACGATAGCCAACTAAGACATCATTCTCTAGCCAATTTTTGCAAAAAACACATATAGCCTCAAGGTTGTCCTCAGGATAATTATTGGTTATCCAACTACGTAATTTTTCATCAGAGCAACCTAAAAACTTTTCAGAAGCATGTTCAATATCAGCTAACAACAAATCTAAACAACCTTTTAATGGCATTGAATCGAATCCTGGTAAATTAATTTTTTTTAATATTTTTCTTGCTTCATATAATTTTTCAGGTTTTCTCCTTGAGAAACCAATTGCTGTTAAAGAGAGAAAAGCTAAAAATCCTGCTTCTAATGAACCTCTTTTTTGTAATTCTAGAAACAAATCTATTTGTTCTTGGACTGTTAAATAAGGCCTAATTTGTTGAAAAAAATCTTCAAATTCTTTCTGATTTAAGTAATCTCCGTATTCAGATTTATTATTACCCTCTAAACCGCCTCTTTTAATTATTAAATTTTCTAACATGCTTAAACCTTTTTTATGAGACTCTTGATCATTCAAATCCCTACTAAGTAGGTCTAGGATCCTGTAGGGGAGTAGAGAGGTTAAGTCTTCTTCAAGTTCAATCCTTAATTCTGCAAGCTTTCCCATTCTCTGAAGAAGTTTTATCCCTTCATGTAAGAAATCAGCTGAGCTTGAATAGGATCTTAGCTTTTGTTCTTGAATTGCAGAATCTCTTGCTGTCAAAGCAGCTAACAAAGTCAAATCGGCTTCTCTGCTACTTCCTAAAGCCGGAGTTTGTGGGGGTTGCAAAGCTTTCCTTGCAATTTTAAAAGCTTCTTTAGGAGAACCTGATTCCCAGAGAAGTATTAATCCTGCCACCTCCCTATTAGAAGGAAACTCTAGTCCTGTAGCCCCCTTTAGCAACAAATTTTCGTATTCTCTCCTACTTTCTGGATCTGTGAGCAAATCAGCAGTTAAACGAAGTAGTTCCGATCTTTGGGTCAATACTTCATAAGAAAAACTTCCATTAGGTGTTTTATCTAATCGTAATTGAAAAGCCCTTAATATCTCCTCAGATGTTGCAGAGGGGCTTACGCCAATTAAACGAAAATGGTCTAAAGGGAGTTCCAAACAATTACCCTATTAAAAATCCTAGACAAATCTTATCAAGTTAAAAAAATTTTTTCATAAGGTCTTACAGAGTTTTTAAAAAAAATCATAAAAATTGACCTTCACACCTTAGAATGTTAAAGAATCAAAACTTCATTAAGGTATTTTCTTGGAAACACACGTAGAGAGAATCTCAAATCTTCAAGACATAAAAAAAGCCAAATTAGACCGAGAAACTGGATTATTTCTTTATGAAGATATGACACTCGGTCGGAGATTTGAAGATAAGTGTGCGGAAATGTACTATCGAGGAAAAATGTTTGGTTTCGTTCATTTATATAATGGCCAGGAAGCTATTAGTACCGGAGTCATTGGTGCTATGAAAAAGAAACATGATTGGTTTTGTAGTACCTACCGCGATCATGTTCATGCACTAAGTGCAGGTGTTCCTTCTTTTGAAGTTATGAGTGAGCTTTTTGGTAAGTCCACGGGCTGCAGTAAAGGACGTGGGGGCTCAATGCACTTATTTTCGAAAGAACATCATTTATTAGGAGGATATGCATTTATTGGAGAAGGGATACCAGTTGCTTTAGGAGCAGCTTTCTCAAGTAAATATAAAAAGGAGGTTGCTAGTGATAAAAATAGTGATTCAGTAACCGCAGCATTCTTTGGAGATGGGACTTGCAATAACGGGCAATTTTTTGAATGTTTAAATATGGCCCAATTATGGAAATTACCCATTATTTTTGTGGTTGAGAATAATAAATGGGCCATTGGCATGGCTCATGATAGAGCAACCAGTAATCCGGAAATCTGGAGAAAAGCATCTGCCTTTGGAATGCATGGTGAGGAAGTTGACGGGATGGATGTATTAGCAGTAAGAGGGGCAGCTCAAAGAGCAATTGAACGTGCCAGAGCAGGAGAAGGTCCCACTCTTTTAGAATGCTTAACCTATAGATACAGAGGACATTCTCTTGCAGATCCAGACGAATTAAGATCTGAGAAAGAGAAGGAGTTCTGGGGTAAAAGAGATCCTATTAAGAAATTAGCTAAAGAAATTATCGATGGTAAATTTGCAACAGAAGAAGAATTAAAGAGTATTGAAAAGAGGATAGATTCTGAGATATCAGACTCAGTTAAAAATGCTCTAGAAGCACCTGAGCCACCTTCACAAGAATTAACAAAATATATTTGGGCAGAAGATTAATTTAGATACCGCTAGGTAATTTTCTAGTTAGATTACGAAGCTTTCTTAATGCTTTAAGTTCAACTTGTCTTACTCTTTCCCTTGAAACTTCTAATAATCTTCCAATTTCAGCAAGTGTATGTCTCTCATTACCATCTAGTCCAAACCTTAATTTAAGAACATGTTGTTCTTGCTCACTCAGGTGACTTAACCACTTTCCAAGTTGTTCTTGATGCATTTTTTGCTCAACTTGATCTAAAGGCTCCTCATTGTTGCTATCTGCAATCAAATCTCCTAAGAAGCTTCTACCGTCATCACCATTAACTGGAGCGTCTAAGCTACTCGTTGATAAAGCTTGCCTTAAAACAGAATCTAATTCTTCTACATCAATTTCCATTGCTTCAGCAATTTCAATTCTGTTTGGCATGGCTCCAAGTTTATGTGCAAGTTCCCTACTAACTTTTCTAATAGATGCCAATTTTTCACTTAAGTGAACTGGCAAACGAATTGTTCGTGATTGACAAGCAATAGCTCTTGTCATGCTTTGTCTAATCCACCAAAAAGCGTAAGTAGAAAACTTATAACCTCTTGTTGGATCAAATTTTTCAACAGCTCTTTCTAAACCTAGAGAACCTTCTTGAACTAAATCAAGAAGTTCAAGACCTTTACCCTGATATTTTTTCGCCACACTTACGACTAATCTTAAATTAGCTTTCATCATTCTCTCTTTAGCTCTTCTACCTGTTTTTATAGTTCTTTTTTGCTGAGTTGAAAATTCTTTATTTTTTTCATTTAATTGACCATCTTCTGTAATAATCATCATTTTTTGAACTTGATTACCCAATTCGATCTCTTCTGCAGGAGTTAACAAAGGGACTTTTCCGATGTTCTGTAGATACCAACTAATAGGATCATTTCCTTTTCTCCTAAGTGGCGACTGTTGGGTTGGTAATGATGAGACCATTGAAAGCCTTGCAAGGTATTAAAACTTTCCTACACTTTTTTCGAAATAGCAAAATTTTTAATGCGCGCTTCAGATTTCAAGTAACATTTGTTTAGTTATGTGTTTAAAACTAAAAAAAACTCTTTAAAATTGTTTCTTTCAAGATATTTGCCTCGTTTTTTTATTTCTTATTAGTTTGGACAATTCATCTCCAATAGCCGATGCATTTGATCCTTTTTCACACTTTGATGCAGCAATAGAATGTAAAAGAACATATTTAGCGAAGAATTCAGTTGTAATATTTCTGCAAAAGTTTAAATCAATTGCAGAACTGCCGCCTATAAATCCACATAAAAGATCTCCTAAGCCAGCTCTTGCTGTATGCGAATCAGTTCCAAAAAGTTGCCATGCTTTCTCACTATCAGCAACTATGCTATTTGCCCCTTTTAAAAGGACGCTAATATTAAATTCTTTTGCTGCATTAAGAGCTAGTCCAACATTAGTTTCACATTTTATATCTGGAAATAACCTAGAAAATTCTTTGCGATGAGGTGTAATCCATGTTTTTGATTTTCTTTCTAAAAAGAATTTAGTTCCTGTTCTAGATTTAGAAATTCTATTAAGTGCATCTGCATCCAAAATTAATAATCCTTCAAAACTTACAAGATATTCTTCTGATTTTTCCCAATCATCATTATCAAGACCTATTCCCGGTCCAACGACTAATGAATCATATGCTTTTAGATCAATATTCTTTAATGCACTAAATAAAGATGCGTTACCATTTTTATCACATTGCATAGTTCCTTTTAGAACTATTTCTGGGGCAACTTGCCAAATAGATTCAGCAACTAAATCAGGAAGGGCCGCCGAAATAAAACCAACTCCACTTGATATTGCGCCTTTTATTGCTAAGTAAGCAGCGCCTGGATATTTTTCACTTCCTGTTATTAATAATGTTCTTCCTCGTTTATACTTATTAGAATTTTTTGGTAACGAAGGTAAACAAATTTTTTTTAAATCTTTGTAAGTAACCTTAAAAACTTTTTTTTCAATCTCAAGTAACTTACACAGAGGCACTCCAACATCTATATGGTGCAATTCCCCAATAAAAGGTAAAGCAGAATCTTGGGTCAACCCAATCTTATTAAGACCAATGGCCAAAGTATAGTCTGCTTTTACTGCGTTATCTAAAAAAGGCTCTCCTTTATCAGGACATAATCCTGTTGGAATATCGATACTTATCACTTTGCCAAATTTGTTATGAAATTTTTGATTAAATAGTTTAATTAATTTATTATCAACTTTTCTTGTTTGATTATTACCAAAAACTGCATCAATCCAGATCTCTTTCCCGTATGCATTAGGGGGCTCTACTAATTTTGTGACACCAATAGATGTAAGATAATTAAGGTGGTTATTTGTTAATGTTTTTTTTATAGGAAATGGACACCATACCTTTACTAAAAAACCTTTCAAAAAAAGCTCTCTAGCTATTACTGCACCATCCCCACCATTATGCCCAGGGCCTATAAAAACAGTTATTCCATTCTTTAGAAGAGGTTTCCTTTTCAAGAGCCATCTACTAATTTGAATACCAGCTTTTTCCATCAATGCTTCTTGAGGCATTCCATCAGAAAACATTTCTTTCTCTAATATCAACATTTGCTTTGAATCAACAATTAAATGTTTAGAATCAATTGTTGGCCATACAATTTCGTTCATAATTAGTACAAAGCGATTGGAGTACTGTTCAAAATTTAAACTTCCATGTTAAAAACACAAAAGGATAAAAAATTAGAGAACTTTTTTTCTTCTCATAATAAAACTAAAAAGAAGAAGAATATTATTGTAGGACTTTCTGGAGGTGTTGATAGTTCCCTTTCAGCTGCTCTTCTCGTAGAGAGAGGTTGGAATGTTGAGGGACTAACTCTTTGGTTAATGAAAGGACAAGGCTCTTGTTGTTCTGAAGGATTAGTAGACGCTGCCGGTCTTTGTGAAGATTTAGGAATCAGTCATAAAATAATAGACTCAAGAGAAATTTTTGAAAGAGAGGTAATTAAAAAAACTATTGAAAGCTATGAAAAAGGAATCACTCCACTTCCATGTTCGATGTGCAACAAAAATGTGAAGTTTGATGAGATGCTTAATTACGCAATAAGCAAAAAAGACTTTACTCATATTGCTACCGGACATTACGCAAGGATAAAAAAATCATCTTATGCTAAAAAAATTACTTGCAATAGCTTTGTATTTAAGGACTTCCTTCTTCTCAGAGGTGCTGACGAAAACAAAGACCAAAGTTATTTTCTTTATTCTCTTTCTCAAGAAGTACTAAGCAGATTAGAATTTCCTCTTGGTGAAATGAAAAAAGAAGAAACAAGAAGGGAAGCCCTCAGATTAGGCCTTAGAACTGCTCAAAAACCAGAAAGTCAAGATTTGTGTTTAGTTGAGCATTATGGATCAATGCAGATATTTATCGACAAACACATTGAACCCAAAGGAGGAGAAATTGTGCATATAAATGGGAAAGTCCTTGGAACGCACAATGGAATTCAGCACTTTACGGTAGGTCAAAGAAAAGGGCTGGGCATTGCTTGGCCGGAACCACTATATGTAAAAAGTTTAGACAGGCAAAAAAACATAGTTTACGTTGCAGACAAAAGTGATTTATTCAATAGAGAAGCAATAATTAGTAAAGTTAACTGGGTTTCAATCGAAGAACCTCAGCATGAGATAGAAGTGGAAGCACAAATCAGATATAGAAGTCATCCAGTAAAAGGAACATTAATTCCTTTGAAAAATTTAGAAAATAAAACTACTACATTTAAATTAATTTTTGAAGAAAGTCAAAGTTCGGTAACGCCAGGACAAGCAGCAGTTTTTTATAAAGGAGAAATTTTATTAGGTGGTGGATTAATTAGTTAATTTTCCAAAAGAAATTTAATCCCATAAATAATATAAACAAAACCAAAATAGGTACATCTCCAAATTTTGTATAAAAAGTCTTTTCTGATGAAAAATTAGGGAACACTATTTCATGTTGCTCAATATTTAAATCTAGCATTTGAACGATTTTCCCATCATCGTGAACTAAGCCCGAAGGTCCGGTATTTGATACTAGTAAATTATTTTTCTTATTTTCAATACTTCTTAATCTAGCCAAAGATAGAAATTGATTATAAAGCTTAGCTGGATATGGATCTAAATTTGCTGCTGTTATTATTAGTTTTGCACCGCTATTAATAGCCTTTCTTATTTCTAGTCCATTACTAATTTCATAACATATAGCTACTGCTAGTGAGGGTGTAAATTTAGGATCAAAATATCTTGAATCAGAGCCTGGTTGAATTCCTCCTACTGCAGATAATCCTCTTGAAAAACTATCTAGAAATCTAGGTATTTTTTCACCTATTGGAACAAGTCTATTTTTATCTATAAATGAGGTAAAAGATTTATCTCCAATTTGGAATCCGAGTAAAGAACTTCTTAACTCATTATTTGAATTCCTGAAACCTCCTGACAAGGTATTAACCTTAATGCCTTTAGAAAAATAAAAATTATTAGATAGAGTTCCTTCAGGTGCGACAAGAAGTTTCGCTTTATTAGCTAAAGCATATTTTTGAGCGAAAGATAGCTTTTCCTCAATAAATTCATCATTTATTTTTAATTTTTCTCTTGTTGGTATATTAGTTTGCCAAATAGCTACTGGATATTCATAATTTCTTTTTATTGGAGTTGTTAAACCTCCAAATAAATGTAAGAAAATAAAAACTAAAAGTCCTAAAAGAAATATTTTTTTAAAGTAAAGTTTTCTTTCCCATCTACCTTGAATATAAAAAATCCAAAATCCAATCAAAATTTGTAATACGCATAAACCACTTGCACCAATCCATCTTGCTAAACCAGCAAGATAAATATCACCTGGGATAAGACTCTCTCCTAAACCTATCCAAAAAAAAGGTGTTTGAGAAAGTATCAATTCACCAATACCCCAGGTCAAAGATAAGAAAAATACTTTTACTATTAAAGATGATATTTTCATTTTGAAAACATCCTCTTTCCAGAGAATAATTTCAACTATCAATCCCCATAAATAAACTAATATCCCACCCAAAAAAGCGCAAAATAATAAAATTAAAATGGCAATAATTAAACTTGCAATCCATGAAAAACCAAGCCATGTCAATGGATGAAGATCATAAAGCCAAGAATGACTTATCAAGATAAAGAAAAAACCCCAACAAAAATTTGCTATTCTCCTTTCACTTCCCTTCCATAAAATAAATAATGATATCGGCATAAAAATCAGCCAAAAATGAGTTGAAACTGAAATTCCTCCTAAAATCCCTCCTAAACAAGGGTAAAAATATTGTCTTAGACTTTTAATTTGAGTTGGGATTAACAATCTAAAATTAAGAAATTAAATTTATAATCACTCATTTATTGTACCTTCATTCTGTAGACTAAGTTTAGTAACTTTCAAAATTTAAGTGAAAGAAGTCTTTATTAGTTTTGCAGTTTTTGTTTTTTGTGTTTCATTAACTCTTTTCAGTCAATTTAATTCACCACAAGTTGTTAATGCTGCCGAATCAGAAACTCAGTCAGTACAAAGAACACCTGTTGCAAAACCATCAAATGTCTCAAATAATAATTTATTTGAACTAGACCCATCCGATCCAAATCCTATACTTTTCGCTATGGCAGAAGAAACACCATCAGACAACAATTCAAGGACTACAGAAAGTGGTCTAATTATTGCAGATATTGTAAACGGGGAAGGAGATGAGGCTAATGCTGGGCAAACAGTTACTGTAAATTACACAGGAACTCTAGAAGACGGGACACAATTTGATACCAGTATCGGCAGAGCTCCATTCAGCTTTCCCTTGGGTGCTGGACGTGTAATAAAAGGTTGGGACGAAGGTGTAGCAGGCATGAAAGTTGGAGGCAAAAGAAAATTAACAATACCTCCTGAACTTGGATACGGATCAAGAGGAGCTGGAAATGTAATACCTGCTAATGCGACTTTAATATTTGAAGTTGAATTATTAAAAGTCAATTAAATTAAGTAAGAAAAATATCTAAGACTTTTCAATTTAGTTAATCTCCAAGTAATATATATACAACACCAAATATTTGAAATGTTAAGTAAATTCATCAATTCTTTTCTAGATAAAAAATCCCCAATGACAGTCCATGCTCACTGCGATGGTCCTTGTGGTGTTTACGACCCAGCATCTACGAGAGTTGCAGCTGAAGCAGTTTTATCAATGACAAAAAAACTTATTGCATTAGAAGCTCCTTCTAGCACTGATTCAGAAGAGTGGGCTACTTACAGTAATACATTTTCTAGATATGTTGCAGTTAAAGAAGAGCAAGCAAAAGAAACAAAGAAAGAGATTCTAATTTTGTGGACAGATTACTTCAAACCAGTTCACCTAGAAACTTATCCAGACTTACATGAAACCATTTGGAAGGCGGCCAAATTATGCAGTGCATGCAAAGTTAATATTGACTTAGCCCAAGCTGAAGAACTCATGAGTTATGTAGAAAAAATTCATAATATTTTCTGGGCCTCAAAAGGAAGATCAGACGCTTTTGTAAAAGCTAGTTAATCAGAGTTATTTTCAAAAGTTTTTTTGATTTTATTTTATTTTTTTTAGGTTTAAGAAAAACCGCGATTGTTAGTGGTGAATCGATGTTTCCTTACCTAAAAGATGGTGATATTGTATTTTTTAAAAAATATAAAAAGAATAAATCAATACTTAAAAATCGACAAATAGTTATTTTTAATCATCCAATTAAAAATAAAAACCTCATAAAAAGGATAAATTCAGTAAATCAAAATAACGTTGAGGTAATTGGCGATAATATTGAATTTAGCGAAGATAGTAATAAATTTGGATTAATCAACAACGAAAAAATAATTGGGATTGTCACCTCTAAATTAATAATTCCTAAATTAAAAAATTTTTTAATTCAAAAAAACAGAAGCACTTCTTTGAATCCAAAATAATCCCAAAGAAAAGGAAAGCCCTCCTGCTAAAGCTATTAATCTTTTAATAAATTTTTGACTTGCTTTAAAGGTAGTAAAAGATATTAAACAAGTAAAAAGATTCATACTTATTAGTGAACCAATCAAATATGAAATCAAATATAAGCAAGCGCTTGTTAAAGGTAGTGCTAAAGCAGGAATAACTGCAAGAAAATGTGAACCTCCAGCTATACCATGAAGTAAACCTAAACCTGTCAAGGCATGGGAGTGCTTATTATTATTTTTTTGTTCCTTTACATGAAAATGAAGGTGACGATGTGCAATACCATTCTCATGTTTGTGAGAGTGAGAGTGCAAACTTAATTGAAAAGAATTTTTTATAGCAAATACTCCGACAATTAGAAGTGAAATTCCAACTAGGAATTCTGCAATACTAGAAAATTTGTTTAATGGCGTAATATCCTTAATAAAAATCGCTAGAAAAGCTAACAAGAGGACTCCTGAAGAGTGTCCCAAGCCCCATGAGAAACTATTTTTAAGAGCTTTTTGGGGATTATTAATCGCTGCTGGTGCCATTGCAATTAGATGATCAGCGCCACTTACTACATGCACAAATCCTGCGACTATACCTGTTAAAATTACAGCCTGCATATATATTCAGTACAACTCTGTTTATACAATTTTATAGCACGATTTGAAGTCAATATTAAATTGAGTTAAATAATTTCTTGAATGCTTGTTCAATATCAATTTCTCTCATAAAAGTTTCACCAATTAATACTCCCATGATTCCAATAGATCTAAGCGATTCCAAATCTTCGGCACAATTAATTCCAGATTCACTTATGGGAATAATATTTTGTTTTAAAAATATATCTGCATATGCATCCATCAATTCTTTTGATGTTTTTATATCCGTTTTAAAAGTCTTTAAATCCCTATTATTTATTCCAATCAAATTAAAAGAATTTAACTTGAGAATCCTTTCTAGTTCATTAGAGTTATGGACTTCAACAAGAACACTCATCTTTAAATTATCAGCTATTTTCTTTAAATAAATTAAATCATCATCACTTAAAATTGCAGCGATTAATAATATTGCATCAGCACCAGATACCCTTGCTTTATAAATCTGATAAGCAGAAATAATAAAATCTTTGCAGAGTAAAGGGAGATTAGTTGATTTTCTTACAGTTTCAAGTATTTCATAACTACCTTGAAAAAACCTTTTATCTGTTAGTACTGAGATACATGATGCACCTAATGCTTCATAACAAATTGCTATGTTTTCAGGGTTAAAATCTTTTCTAATAACTCCTTTACTCGGACTAGCTTTTTTTATTTCAGCAATAACTCCTGGTTTTATTTTTGACTCCAAGATATTTTTGTAAAAATCTTTGGGAGTAGGAAGTTTTTCAATCTTTTTGATGAGATCTTCTAAAGAGACTATTTTTTTAAAATTCTTAATTTCAATATCCTTGTGCCATACAATTTCTTCCAGAATGTTTTTTGCTTGTGCTTCTCTATGAGGTACAGCGTATTCTAAATTTTCTACCCTTACTGTTGGATTAGGTGGCCTGCGTCTTATCTCCATTAATTTTAGGTATTATTTTATTTGAGAAGCCGCCTGTTTATATGCGACCTCAACTACTTCACTGAGTGTGGGATGAGTATGTACTTCTGAAGATAATTCAACTACATCCTGATTTCTTGAAATTGCGTTTGAAATTTCCTGAATCAGATCAGCTGCATGTATCCCAAAAATATGTGCACCTAATACTTTCCCATTATCTTTATTAAAAATTAACTTGAGTATCCCATCACTCTCTAATTCAGCTAATGCTTTTGAATTAGCCTTAAAGAAACTTTTTACAACTCCTAAAGTAAAATTTTCTTTTTCCGATATTTCTTTTGCCTCAGCTTCAGAGAGGCCCACTGAACTAATCTCAGGGTGAGTAAAGGTTGCAGCAGGGATACATTTATAGTTAATTTCAACGTTGCCACCACAAATATTATCAACAGCAATAGTACCTTGAGCTGCCGCTGTGTGTGCAAGCATTAGTTTGCCAGTTACATCTCCAACAGCCCAAATATTAGGAATTATTTCCTCACCATTTTTAACCCTCATTTGATCATCTATAGGAATGAAACCTTTTACTGTTTCTATCCCAACAGACTCAAGATTTAGGTTATTACTATTTGGACTTCTGCCAGTTGCTACGAGCACAGCGTCAACTTCTAAAGTTTCTACAAGTACTTTTGATTTCGCATCTGTCAACTCTATTTGTACTGGACATCCAGGTGTTATTTTTGTAGCAAAGACATTTGATTTTGTATCTATATCTCTTGATTGAATGAGATTCTTCTTCGCAATTTTTGTAATGTCAGGATCAAACGTTGGCATAATATTTTCTAAAGCCTCGATCATGGTAACTTCACAGCCTAATGCAGTATAAACATCAGCAAATTCCAATCCTATATATCCGCTTCCAATAATAGCTATCCACCTTGGGAGCCACTCAAGTTTAACCGCATCATCACTCGTAAATACAGTCCTATTATCCAAAGTAATACCACGAGGGACAAAAGGTGAAGAACCAGTAGCAATAACGATATTCTTGCATGAAAAAATTTTATCAATTCCGTTTTTATCTCTTACACCTACTTTTTGATTCCCTTCAAGTCTTCCAATTCCCAAAATAATTTCAACTCCACTCCTTTTGAGTGTTTTTGTTAAATTTTCTCTAACGTTTAAAACTAAATTATTTGCATGATCTGCAATTTTTGATCTCTCAAACCTTACTGGGGAAGCATGAATACCAAGTTTAGATAAATGTTCAAAATCAGCTATTTCTCTGACTTTTCCACTCGCAGCCAAAAGAGCTTTAGAGGGGACACAACCCTTGTTAACACATGTACCTCCCATATCAGAGGACTCTACTATTGCGACCTTCAGTCCTTTGCTAGCAGCATGCTTGGCGGCATCAAAACCTCCATACCCTGCACCTATTACTATCAAATCAAAATCAAAACTTGAATTAGTCACTTTTTATGTATGTATTTAGAAGTGTATGCGACTCTTTTTCGTTCTAGTAATAATGGAACTGCAACACAAGCCACATTTAATGATTCTACAAGCTCACTATGCGGAATTGAAATTGTTTCATTAAAAGCTTCTTGAATTTTTTTATGAATACCTTGTCCCTCATTACCCAATATTAACGCTGTAGGTTTAGTCCAATCAATTTCCCAATAGGGTTTCGTAGATTTATTAGAGCTTTTATTATGACTACTAGTAGAAAATATCTTAAACCCATTATTTGATAAATCGGATAAAGACTTTAATAAAGAATTTATTTTTTCTTCTTCGGAACCCTCAAATCTTAGAAATGGGAGGTGAAAGACAGCACCAGATGATGCTCTTAGTACCTTTTGATTAAGTGGGTTGGCTCCTCCAGATAAAAAAATTGAATCGACCCCAGCAGCCAAAGCAGTTCTAAAAAGATTTCCCATATTTCCAGGGTCTTGAATCCTATCGAGAACAAGAACCAAATCATCTTTTTTATTAAATTGATAGTTAGGTATTGATGAGATTTTGACTAGTGCTGCAATGCCGTCTGGATTAATTGTTGAAATTGCGGAAGATAAAACCTCTTCTGAGACAATATTTATTAATGATTGCTCAAACTGTTGGCTAAGATTTTGATTCTTTTTAATCCATTTTTCAGTAACTAAAATTTCAGAGGGTGAATTTCGAGACTTCAATAATTCTTCCATAAGATGAGTACCTTCTATGCAAAAAAAATCTTTATCTTTTCTAGAAGATCCACTTTTATATAATCTAAATCTTTTAACCAGATTATTGTTTTTACTTGTTATTTTTAAAAAAGGTTTTTCTATGATTAATTTGAAAATTTTATTGTCGTCTATATTTTAATTCAATTGAGGTATAGATCAATAACTTATAAAAGTTAATTTCCTAAAATCGAGAATTTCTTTTTTATTTTTTATTAATATTTTACGCGTTACATAGGGTGGACTTACTAGTGTTAGTTTGTCATGATGTATCTAAAAATTAAGTCTTAATGATTTGCGGACGCGATAAGGATTCATATCTTAAATCTCAAAATTTAAAGATTTTTGGAGAAGGTAAGTTAAATGGGTTAGTTGAAATAAGCGGGGCGAAGAATTCGGCCTTAGTTTTACTGGCGGCATCACTACTAACAAATGAAAGGATAATTCTTGAGAATGTACCTCGTCTTACTGATATTGAGAAGATGGAGAATATCCTTAAAAATTTAGGAGTCAATCTTTTATATAAAAATAATAAATTAGAGATAGATTCACAAAATATTTCTATTAAAGAACTTCCATATGAACTTGTTAATGGACTTAGAGCTAGTTTCTTTTGTATTGGTGCATTATTAACTAAATTTGGAGTAGCCAAAGTCCCTATGCCTGGAGGGTGTAATATTGGCTCAAGACCAATAGATGAACACATTAAAGGACTTGAAGCTCTAGGAGCAGAAATCAATATTGAAGAGGGAATTGTCAAAGCAAAAATTAAAAAAAGTATAAATAAACTGCATGGTACTCATATCAAATTAAAGTGTCCAAGCGTAGGTGCTACTGAAACCCTCATAATGGCTGCATCATTAGCTGAAGGGAGAACTATTATTGAGAATGCTGCAAGAGAACCTGAAATTCAGGATTTATGCCAAATGCTTAATAAAATGGGGGCAAAAATTTACGATTTTGGCAAAGAAAAAATAATTATTGATGGTGTTAATAAACTTTTTGGCTGTTCTCATAAAGTAATTCCAGATAGGATAGAAGCTGGAACTTTTCTAATTGCTGCTGCTGCAACTTCCTCTTCAATTACAGTTTCTCCTGTAACCCCTCATCATCTTGAAGCTGTTACTGACAAGCTTAAAGAGAGTGGGAGTAAAATTACGATTAAAGGCAATTCAATTACAATTAATGGAAAAGATATTAAAGGTGTAGATATTGATACTGCCCCCTTCCCAGGATTTCCAACTGATTTACAAGCACCATTTACAGCTTTAATGACAATCGCCAATGGTAAATCCAAGATAACTGAAACAATTTTCGAAGATAGAATGAATCATGTTCATTTACTTAATAAAATGGGCGCGGATATAAAATTAGATAAAAACGTTGCTTATATCAAAGGCGTTAAATCAATTAAAGGGATGGATCTAATAGGTTTAGACTTAAGGTCATCAGCGGCATTAATAATTGCTGGAATTATCGCTAAAGGTAATAGCAGGATATATGGTTTAGAGCATTTAGATAGAGGTTATGAAAATTTTGAGTCAAAACTAAAAATATTAGGTGTAAGTATAAATAGAGAATTTAATAAAAGAACTTATGTGGAAAGGGGATATGGAATTAAATCAGAATCTGAAAGTCTTACTAAGATCAAAGCTGCTTAATTTCTTTTTAATATCATTTAGAGTTCATCAATACTATATGTAAGCGATATTAATTAGTGAAATACAACCTAAAATTAAAAAAAACAATACTAAAAAACGATTAGACCAAATTTTATTTAAACCAATTGGTTTCAAATCGTTCATACCCATATACCGTTGTTAGATCCAAATACTGTCAATGTAGCAGCCGCAACAAAGAAGTAGGGGACAAATTTAAAAGATAATTTTTTAGCTTTAATTTTAGACATAAATTTTTATTTTAAATATAACATAATATTACTAATTATGAAGATTATCTATAATAAAAGGTTTTTTGCTTGTATTTAAATACAGAAATGTATCAGTTTTGTGCGTAAACCATCTCATTCTCCTGCTTTGTTGTTAGCAAATAAAAAATGGCTCTACGTTTTTAATTGAATAATTTTGATTAATGCAAAAAAGAAATCTTGAATGCTCACTTTTAAGCTAAAAAAGCATAGTCAATAAAATGATTTTTGTTATAATAAAAAAGTTCTTTATTTTTCAAAAGCCTTGGGAGCGTGGTGGAATTGGTAGACGCACCGCACTCAAAATGCGGCACCTTCGGGTATGTCGGTTCAAGTCCGACCGCTCCCACTTTGATGAATACTTATAGTCGATTCGACATATCTTTCAAAAAAGGAAAAGGTTGTTGGCTATGGGATAAAACGGGTAAAAAGTATCTTGATGCCGTTGCTGGTATAGCAACTTGCAGTCTTGGTCATAGTGATAGAGTCTTAAAAAGAAGGCTAGCAACTCAACTAAATAAGCTTCAACACATTTCAAATCTATACAAAATTGAAGAGCAAGAACAACTAAGCAGAACTTTAACGAATATAAGTTGTGCTGAAAGCGTCTTTTTCTGCAATAGTGGTGCGGAAGCAAATGAATCAGCAATTAAATTAATTAAAAAATATGGGAATACTGCAAATAAAGGTAAAGAGTCAATTATCCTCGCGGCAGAATCCAGTTTTCATGGAAGAACATTAGCAGCCTTGAGTGCGACTGGTCAGCCCAAATATCAAAAAGGTTTCGAACCAATGATTAAAGGGTTCAAATTTTTTAAATTTAACAATTTTGACTCGGTAAAAAAATTATTTGAAGAGTGTGAAAAAAATGATCAAAAAATTTCCGGCGTTTTAGTTGAACCAATACAAGGAGAAGGTGGCGTAATTCCTGGAAGTAAAATATTTTTTAAAAGCCTAAGAAATATTTGTGATAAATATAATTCTCTTCTAATTTTAGATGAAGTCCAAAGTGGAGTAGGTCGAACTGGGAAAATGTGGGGCTATGAGAATTTAGGAATTGAACCTGATGGATTCACCCTTGCTAAAGGGTTAGGAGGTGGACATGCCATTGGAGCATTATTGGTAAAAGAAAAAGCTAACATTTTTTCACCAGGAGATCATGCAAGCACTTTTGGAGGGAACCCATTCGCCTGCAAGGCTGCCCTAACTGTATTAGAAGAAATAAACAGAAGGAACCTTATCAATAATGTTTATCTAAGAGGGGAACAATTAAGTGCTGGCTTTGACGAATTGTCAAAAAAATTTCCAAATATTATCAGAGGGAAAAGAGGTTTAGGTTTAATACAAGGTCTTGTGATTAATGATAATTATGCTGATGCAAAAGAAATTACATTAAAAGCTTTTGATAAAGGATTGCTGGTAGTTCCCGCAGGAGGAAACGTTGTAAGGATTGTTCCACCATTGGTTATATCTCGAAAAGAAATTAATATTCTTTTGGATAAGCTAAATTCAATTTTTGAAGAGTTATAGCAATTTAAATTTTGAAAAATGCAAATTTAAAAATTTTTGAATTATCATCACCCAAATATGAAAGGGATAACATCAATTTAGGTTTATCAAGAATTAAAAAAGTACTTAAAGAACTTGGGAATCCTTGCAAGAATATCCCTGCAATACAAATTATTGGAACCAATGGTAAAGGATCAATAGCGGCATATCTAGAAAGTATACTTTTTGAAGCCAAAAAGAATTTTGGTGTAACAACATCTCCACATCTTTTCGATATATGTGAAAGGATTAGATTTAATAAAAAAAATATTAACAAAACTGATTTTGAAAAAATTTTTTCATTGTTAGAAAAAAAGTTTGCAACATATCAATTAACTCCTTTTGAAAAAATCATTTGTTGTGCGCTAAAGTTCTTTGATCAAAAGCATGTTGAATTACTGATTCTTGAAGCCGGCTTAGGGGGGCGATTAGATGCGACAACAGCCCATAAACTTAGGCCAATAATTGCCATCGGTAATATTGGCCTAGATCATACAAAATTTCTTGGAAACACTATTGAAAAAATTGCCAAGGAAAAATTAGCTGTGATAGAAAAAAACTCAATAGTCATCTCCTGCAAACAAAATAGTCAAGTTGAAAATTTACTGAACAAAAAAGTTATAGAAGTTGGAGCAGAAATTATCTGGAAAGATTCAATTTTAAACAACTATGAGCTTGGATTAAATGGAATTTTCCAAAAGCAAAATGCTTCAGTAGCCATTGGAGCAATTGAAGCGCTGAATAATTTGGGATTTAATATAAAAAAGAGACACATATCTAAAGGTCTTAAAAAGGCAACTTGGAGCGGAAGGCTAGAAATCATAAACTATTTCAACAAAGAAATTCTTGTAGATTGTGCGCATAATTATCCTGCTGCAAGAGCACTCTCTAATGAGCGAAGCAATTGGGAGAATGAAGATCAAGGAATTTATTGGATTTTAGGTGTCCAAAGACAAAAAGATATTTACGCAATATTAAAAACACTTCTAAAGAAAAATGATCGCTTATTACTTGTGCCAGTGCCAAACCAACCTAGTTGGCAATTAAATGATCTCTATCAGATAAAAGAAATTGACTTACAAAAAACAATTGAATTTAAAACATTTGAACTTGCCATTGAGTATTTATTTTCCCTGAAAAAATGGCCACCTAATCATCCTGTTGTAACAGGTTCTATTTTTTTAGTTGCTGAATTTCTTAAATTTGCGAATAAACAGAAATGTTAAATTTTAAATTGTTCTCTTACTTCCCAACCTTCCAATTTTCCTGGATTTAATAGCCCTTTAGGGTCAAATCTTAATTTCGCTTTTACTTGATCTGCATCCACCACTCCGAGACCTCCCCCTTCAACTGTTAAAACATGAGGATTAAAAATAAACGCACCAAGTTTCTTGCAATCTTCTATTATTTCTTTTAATTCTTCTGCCCCATTCCACTTTAATACAGGCAAAGCCGCTAATCGCGGTGATCCTTGTTGAGAAACTGCCTCTAAATGCCAAAGAACTTTTTTGCCCCATTTTTTTCTCAAAAAATTAATTAATTCAAGTTCATTATTAAGTGGCAAAAGCATCTGTAAATACGTCCAATTTTTATCCCTAGACCTCATATGAAGAGTTGTATGATTCCATACGACTTCAGAAATTCCATTCACGAGCTTTTCTTCTTCCCCAAGCAGGGTAGATTCAACTTTAAATTTTTTACAAATTAGATCGATGGTTTTTATTCCCCCAAGAGTAGATTGTATTAATATCTTGTGACTTCTAGATTTACCTTTAAACCATTTTGGCATTTGATCTACAATATCTTCTTCAAGAATTGCTCCTAATTTCAGATCAATTGCTGCGCTAGTAAGAGTTTTTAATATTTCTATTGTTTTTTCAAATTCAATACAGTCGATAACTAATGAGTACCACTTACGTTTGATATCAGTAGCAAGTAATAAAGAAGTAATTATTCCATTAGTCCCATAAGCATGATTAAGAGGTTCGGATTCTTCAGCATCAAATTTTAATAATGCAGGTTTTTCATTCATCGTTACTGCCTCTAAACCTATAAGATTTCCTGGATCCCTTAAGAATCCCCATCTAATGGAACCAATACCTCCTGATCCACCTGCAATAAAACCTCCAATTGTTGCAGTTTTCCAAGTACTAGGAAGTAACCTCAATTCCCTCCCATATTTCTCTAATTGTTTATTCAAATCTCCCATAACACAGCCAGACTGAACTTTTACAAAGCCTGTATCTGGATCAAATTCTTCTAACCTATTAAATTGACTCATCTGCATAACAACTCCTTTAAATAATGGGACAGCTTGTCCGTAATTACCTGTACCTGAACCCCTCAAAGTAAGTGGAATAGATAATTCCCAACAAATTTCAGCTACTTCCTTTACCGCTTTATGATCACTAGGTCTTACCACCAAATCAGCAATACATTCGTCTAATTTTTCAGTAAGGATTGGAGAGTAGTTATAAAAATCTTTTGAAAGTCTTTTTAAATCGGATTTATTTTCAATGATCTCTAAGTTTTTGACTTCTCTAAATTTGTCTATAAATTTAAGTTTTGATATCATTGATAAAATTTTTTATACTTTGTATATAAATTAGCCAATTAACAATACAAATCGCCGTTTATAAATACTTTTCTCTTTAAATTGCTCGAAAAAACATCTGCCCATCTTTGTGCATCTAAAATTACAAAATCAGCAGGACAACCTTTTTTAATTAAACCATCCCATTTTAAATTTAATAATCTGCTTGGAGCAAAAAAAATAGAAGATAGAGTCATTCTTTCCCAGGGGTTTAGTTGAAGCATAGGCATCGAGCAAGACAACATATAAAAAGGGTCAAAATTACCAAATGGGTACCAAGGGTCTTGAACATTATCACTACCAAGAGATACATCCACATGTGATTTTTGTAATTGCTTTATTGGCGCAACTGGTCTTTTAAATGAAGTTGTTTTATTACTTCGATTAAGCAGCCAAAAATTTGTTAGGGGTAAGGCAATAACCCTAATATTTTTCTCAGCCATTTTTTTTCCTAAATTTAAAATCTCTCTATTACTTAGAGAAATTAGACTACTCAAATGACTACAAGTGATCGGAACACTATTAATTTTTAAATTTTCGATTGTTTCTAATAAAACTTTTATTCCCGCTCCAGGTTCAATAATTGATTCATCTATATGCAAATCTATTTCTAATTTATATTTGCTAGCGAGAAGAAGCATCTTTGCTAGAAATTTGCTTGTATTTTTTTTATTGAAAGGGGGTACAATAACACCTCCTAAAATGCCTCCATTAGAGGAAAATATTTTTGCCAAATCTTCGCCATCAGTTGTTCCCCAGAATTCCAATGGAGCTAGAGCAACGTATTGTAAGGTCAACTCAGGTGAGAATTTTTTTTGTAATTTAAAAAGTTCAATCCAAATATCAATAGATTGACCTTTGTATGTATCAATATGACTTCTAATTGCTCGGTATCCATTTTTTATGGCAAGTTTTAATGATTTCTCAACTCTTTCAAGAACCTTATCTGTAGTTCTAGTTTTATGTTCTTCAAGATTTACTGATAATGCTCCTCCATAGTTTGATTCCAGATTAGGAAAATCTGCCCATGTAAAAGATTTATCAAAATGCGAATGAGTTTCAACAAATCTTGGAAATAAAATATTTTTTGGTTTTGTAATTTTATTTGTTAAAGGCTTTAACTCAGAAACAAACCCATCCTCCCAACTAATGGAAATTGAACATAAATCCTCTACATCGATAATGAGGTTTTTTATATCTTCTATTAAACAAAGGCTTCTGGGAATAAGAACCTCAGCTGTGCCGGAATTACTCAAATTTTTAAATTTTCTTTTATTTTAAATCATAAGAAAACTTTACTGAATTAGAAAATAATTCAAATTTCGCTAAAAGATAAAAATAACTATGAAAAATTACCCTTGAGTTGTTAAATTTATAAATGTGAGGCGGGCGTCGCCAAGTGGTTAAGGCAGCGGCTTGTGGCGCCGCTATTCGGGGGTTCGAATCCCCTCGCTCGCCCTCAGAAATATTGCAGCAAAATTATTTAACTTGTAATTTTGAATTAAAGAATCATAAAAATTCCCGGCAAAGTGTTAACAAAAACAAAATCAGACGATAAACAATCTCAAAAGAATTCAACTACTGGCAGTTATTGGATAACCACATTTGGATGCCAAATGAACAAGGCTGATTCTGAGAGAATGGCTGGGACATTAGAGAAGATGGGATATACAAGAGCAGATAATGAACTAAGTGCCGATTTGGTCTTGTACAATACATGCACAATCAGAGATAATGCGGAGCAAAAAGTTTACAGTTTTCTAGGAAGACAAGCAAAAAGAAAGCACAAAACACCCAACTTAAAACTTGTTATTGCAGGTTGTCTTGCGCAGCAAGAGGGAGAGTCCTTATTAAGAAGAGTCCCAGAACTTGATCTTGTTATGGGGCCTCAACACGTAAATAATCTTGAGAATCTTCTTGGAAAAGTTAATTTAGGAAATCAAGTTGCTGCAACAGAAGAAACCTTCATTTCTGAAGACATAACAAGTGCCAGAAGAGAAAGCTCTATTTGTGGCTGGGTCAATATTATTTATGGATGCAATGAAAGATGTTCATATTGTGTAGTCCCCTCTGTAAGAGGAAAAGAGCAATCAAGATATCCAAATGCGATAAAAAGTGAGATCCAAAAATTAGCTGATGATAATTTTAAAGAAATTACTCTTTTGGGTCAGAATATTGATGCTTATGGTAGAGACCTTCCTGGAACTACAAAAGAGGGGAGAAAAGAGAATACTCTAACTGATCTTTTATATTATATTCATGATGTTAAAGGAATTCGCAGAATAAGATTTGCTACTAGTCATCCACGATATTTTTCAAAAAGGTTGATTAAAGCTTGTTATGAACTTGATAAAGTCTGTGAACATTTCCATATTCCCTTCCAAAGTGGAAATGATGAAATCTTAAAACAAATGTCAAGAGGATATTCTATTAAAAAGTATAAAAATATTATCGAGAATATAAGGGCATTAATGCCAGATGCATCAATCACTGCTGACGCAATAGTTGCTTTCCCAGGAGAAACCGAACAACAATATCAAGATACATTGAAACTCATATCAGATATTGGTTTTGACCAAGTAAATACAGCGGCATATTCCCCAAGACCAAATACGCCAGCTGCCGTTTGGACTAATCAAATTCCTGAAGAAGTAAAAAAAGCTAGATTGGTGGAAATTAACGCTTTGGTAGAGAAAACTGCTAGAAGCAGAAATCAAAGATACATAAATAATACTGAAAGTGTTTTAATTGAGGGTCTAAATCCAAAAAATTCCTCACAAATTATGGGTAGAACAAGAACAAATCGATTAACTTTCGTAGAAATTCCCAAAAATATTAAATTTAATTTTTCATTAGGGGATGAGATAGATGTCAGAATAAATGAAGCAAGATCTTTTTCTTTAACAGGCAAACTTTGTTTATAGTTTTTTAAATGATTTTGAAAAAAAAAAAGTGTATTGGATTAATATTTGGTGGATATTCCAACGAACATGAAGTATCGATATCATCTGCAAAAACAGTTTTTCAAGCCTTTAATTCAGAAATAAACAAACAACGCTTTACAGTTAAACCCTTCTACATAGATAAATATGGAGATTGGCTTGATTGTGACCTCTCAGAAAAAATACTAATTGGCGAAATTGAAAACAATATCACAAACAAACAAAGGATTTTCAATCAAGAAAAAACTAACTTTCTTGAAGGAATTAAATTTCACAATGTTGATGTTTGGTTCCCTCTTCTGCATGGAATTAATGGTGAAGACGGCTCAATTCATGGCTTACTGAAGTTCACTAAGAAACCTCTAGTTGGATGCGGAATAATAGGCTCTGCTCTAGGAATGGATAAAATAATAATGAAAACAATTTTTTCAAATCTTAATCTTCCGCAAGTTAATTATTTAGTTTTCCAAAATGAAGATCTAGATAATAAATCAGTAAAGAAGAAGATAATTAATGAAATTAAAAAAAAATTAAATTTTCCTGTTTTTGTTAAACCCTCAAACTCTGGTTCGTCCCTTGGTATCTCCAAAGTCATTGATGAATCTGAGATACCACAAGCCTTAGAAAAGGCTTGGGAAATAGATCCAAGAATTTTAATAGAGGAAGGTTTAGAGGTAAGAGAGATTGAATGCGGAATACTTGGAAAGTCAAAACTTTTAACCTCTGAGATAGGTGAAGTAAAATACGGAAGTGATTGGTATGATTACAATTCAAAATATTTTTTAAATAACAAGATTACTATCCCAGCCGAAATAGATTCTGAAACCACAAAACAAATTAAAGAAATCGCTATTCAAAGTTGCAGAGCACTAAATATTTTTGGTTTTGCAAGGGTAGATTTCTTTTTAGAAAAATCTTCAAATAAAATTTTGCTAAATGAAATTAATACAATTCCTGGCTTCACAAAAAACAGCATGTTTCCAATGCTTTGGAAAGCTTCAGGTTTAAATATTGAACAACTTGTGGCTAAACTGGTAGATATAACTTTAGATTTATAATCCAAATCAAATGTTGCATGGACTTCTTTGGTTACCATTACTATTAATCTTCATTTTATTAACTGCTCTGGGATGGTTAGAAAGAAGAAGACAAAATCTTTTTAGGATTTGGGCAAATGGGGCTGAACTTTGTAAATTAGATAGTTCAGGTGCAGCATCCCTAAAAGATGGAGAGTTAAAGTGGAGCGCATTTGAAGCTGGTACATTCGAAGAAAAAGATAACTTCATTATTAAGAAACTAGAATTAGTAGAATTAATGGCTTTAACTTCAGGAGAGGCTCCTTTAACAAGTGAATCTCAAGGAAAGTGCAGGTTAAGATTAGTTGGAGATGGGAAAGAAATGGATGTACCTTTTTCAGATGCGGAGCAGGCCAGAGAATGGATGGACCAATTGATGAAAAAAGCTAGATGTGATTTGTGAAAAACCAAAAAACAATCAATCCCAGACGTTTTTTATTTCTAATTTTATTTTTATTTTTAACGAGCTCAATAAGCCTAAAAACACTTAAAAAGATCACAATTCAGGATATTAGAATTTCTGGAAGCGAATTATTCACTAAAAATGATGTTGTAAATAATTCATCTTTAGAATTTCCAATCCGATTAATATACATCAAAACTAATTTTTTAGAAAAAGAGTTAAAAAAAAATTTGTCTCTCAAGAATGTTTCAGTAAGTAGGCAAGTATTGCCTTTTGGTTTGAGGATTCATATCAAGACAAGAACACCAATAGCTTACGGTGAAAAAATAATAGAAAGCCAAAGAATTATGGGTTTTATTGATAAAGATGGAGTTTTTATCAATAAACAAAATGCAGATGAAAAGAACTTGAATAAATTACCCATACAAGTTTTTGGATGGAAAGAAAAATATAAAAGAATATTATCTGAAATTTTTAAAGCTCAAGAGATTTACGGATTTGAGATAGTTAAAATAAGTTTTTCACCAAACGGATTTCTAACTGTTGAGGAAAAAGATTTAAAAAAAATTTTATTAGGATTCAATCCAAATTTAATTAACTATCAATTAAAAATAATCAGTAATCTAAAAAATGAATTTCAGAAAAATGACTTGTCAAAGAAAATAGATAATATTGACCTTACTGATCCAAATAAACCAAAAATAAAAGTGTTCAAACCCTAATATTTGTAAATATATTCAAAATATTTTTTTTTAATTAATGTAGTGTTGAAACGGGTTTAGCATTTAAAATAAAATATTTATTAAGTAAATATTTTAAGGAATTTCCTCAACAAATTCCTACAGATGAGCCTAGTAAGTTCATAATGCACCCAATATAGTAATAGATTCCTATTTAGAGATGAGCTTCGGTAACAATCCAAACTTTAATCAATCGAGTGAAATCCTTCCAAGCCAAAATGCCAAAATAGAAGTTATTGGTGTAGGCGGTGGAGGAAGCAATGCAGTCAACAGAATGATAGATAGTGATCTTGGAGGTGTATCATTCCGCGTACTTAATACTGATGCTCAAGCTCTGTTACAATCTTCCGCGGAAAGCAGAGTTCAATTAGGTCAAAATCTAACGAGGGGTCTTGGGGCAGGAGGTAATCCAAGTATTGGTCAAAAAGCAGCTGAAGAATCAAAGGATGAACTTCAACAAGCTTTAGAAGGATCTGATTTGGTTTTCATAGCTGCTGGCATGGGTGGAGGTACCGGTACAGGTGCTGCTCCAGTGGTGGCTGAGGTAGCCAAGCAAAGTGGGGCTTTAACTGTTGCGATAGTGACCAAGCCATTTTCTTTTGAAGGTAAACGTAGAATGCGCCAAGCTGAGGAAGGTATTTCAAGATTAGCTGAAAATGTTGATACATTAATTGTCATTCCCAACGATCGTTTAAAAGAAGTCGCTTCTGGTGCTTCAATTCAAGAAGCTTTTAAAAATGCTGATGACGTGCTAAGAATGGGAGTTAAAGGTATTAGTGAAATAATTACCTGTCCTGGTCAAATTAATGTTGATTTTGCTGATGTAAGATCAGTTATGACTGAAGCAGGCACTGCTCTTCTTGGTATGGGTATTGGTTCTGGACGATCAAGAGCTCTTGAGGCTGCTCAAGCGGCAATTAATAGTCCACTGCTAGAGGCAGGAAGAATAGATGGAGCAAAGGGGTGTGTTGTTAATATCACTGGTGGTAAAGATTTAACCTTGGATGATGTAAACGCTGTTGGTGAAATTATTAGTCAGGTAGTAGATCAAGACGCAAATATCATCTTGGGCACAGCTATCAACGAATCAATGGAAGGTGAAGTACAGGTTACAATGATTGCAACTGGTTTCGAATCTAATCAAACATTCAAGCAACAAAGATTAAAAAACAGATTATCAAATACACCACTTTATGACTTTTCTGAAACCAAAAATAGTGGAGCAAATATTCCAGAATTTTTAAAGTTAAGGCAGAATAAAAAAAATATAGATAAATAGGTAAAATAGAGTGACTCGGTTATCTCGCCTGCCTCAAGCATCCCTTGTGGCTGCTACCTTCCGGTCCTGACCAGATTTAGGCGTTAAAACCGCGAAAGGCCGAGTCAAAAACATAATAGCAATTCTTGATTAAAAAAGATAGAAAAATTTCTTATGTTACCTTCAGACCTCATTAAATATAAAGAAAAATCTAAAAAGATTATTGCATTAACTGCATGGGACTCCATATCAGGTTCCATTGCAGAACAAGCCAATGTTGATATTGTCTTAGTTGGTGATTCTTTAGCAATGGTTTGCTTAGGATACAAATCAACGTTACCGTTAACTTTAGAAAATGTAATCTATCATACGAATGCTGTTTCAAGAGGATTCAAAAAGAGAATTGAAGAACAACCTTTGTTAATTTCCGATATGCCTTTCCTAACATATCAATGTGGAGAGGACAAAGCTGTGGAGTATGCAGGGAAAATCATTCAAAGCACTTATGCAAAAGCTGTAAAAGTAGAAGGAGCTGAACCAGAAATACAAAAAGTTATTTCTAGATTAATAAGAATGGGTATTCCTGTTATGGGTCATCTAGGGCTTACACCACAAAGCTATTTAAATCAGGGTTTAAGGAAGCAAGGTGAAAGCCTGGAAAGCGAAGAAAGAATTAAAAGAGAAGCCTCTATTCTCGAAAAATTGGGTTGTTTTTCAATAGTTCTTGAGCATATTCCTGAGTTGCTTGCTAAAGAAATAAAAAAAAACTTAACCATCCCGATAATTGGCATTGGCGCAGGCAATTATTGCGATGGCCAAGTAAGAGTTACTGCCGATTTGTTGGGTCTTAATGATGAGCAACCACCATTTTGCCAACCGATTATTGAAGGTAAGAATTTATTCCAGGATAAATTAATTAAATGGGTAGCTTCTCAAAGACTTAATTAATCTCATCCCACCACTGAAACATAGAAATAAGGATTTGATTGCTTAGCTCCATTCCTTTTGGATCGCTCAAATAGAATCTATTCCCCTTTCTCACTAATAATTCACTCTTAAGAAAGCTTTCCCATTTTTTAAGTAATTTACTTAAGTTTTTCTCAAATGTTTTGTTTTCCCAGTTTTGTTGTTTAAACAACTTATTTATATCGATACCCTCTTTGAGCCTTAATCCCAACATTATTTTCTCATCAAGTTCTTTATAAACGAAATCCTTATTGGTTAGGGATGAATCAATATTGTGTTCGTATTGCCCAATCACCCATTCTTTATATTCTTTACTAACTCTTGGTCTAGTAAACTTTTCCCCCCAAGGTGAACTAGTAGAACCTTGACCAAAACTCCACCAACCTAATCCACTCCAATAAACTCTGTTATGTCTGGATTGATGACTCGGAAGACAATAATTTGAGATTTCATATCTTGAGTAACCTGAGTTTTTTAAAATCATATGAGTTGATTCACTATTTCTAAAAGCATCTTCATCACTTGGAAGTTTTAATTTTCCTAAATTGACTAATTTTTTAAAAACAGTTCCATTTTCTATAGTTAAATCATAGATAGATATATGTGGTGGAGAAAAAGTTATTGCTTTTTTTAAGTCATCTTGCCATTCTTTAATTCCACTAAGTGGTAAGTTTTGAATTAAATCTAAACTCCAACTTTTTATTAACCCAGAATCAAATTTTCTCTTCAACCATACACAAGATTTTTCAACATCTTCTCTCAAATGACGTCTCCCCGCCTTCTGAAGTATCTGATTATTAAAACTTTGTGCTCCTAAACTAAATCTATTAATCCCAGCATTAATGAATCCATTAAGATCATCATCATTAAAACTAGCCGGATCAACCTCCATGGTGATTTCAGCACCAGAGTCAATCCCATAATTTTCTCTAAAAAGATCAATTAATTCTTTTATTTGTTTGGGATCTAATATTGATGGTGTGCCTCCACCAACATAAATTGTCGAAAGAGGAGATTTATGCTTAATTGACAATATTTCTTTGTATAGAAATTGCAAATATTCTTTAACAGTTTTGCTTCCATAACCTTGTAAAGTTTCAACATTGTTTCCTAATGGGATGATGGCAAAATCACAGTAGAAGCACCTCCTGTGGCAAAAAGGGATGTGTACATAAGCACTTCTTGGCAACTTATTCATAACCTAAAAACATTTTTAAGCTCAAAAATACCCTTGAGGATCGAAAAAAATAAAATCCTTTATTTACTCAGTAAGTAAATCCTAGTAGATTATAGTTATGACTGATATTTTAGTTTTAATTTTATTTGTATTATCTGGAGCTGCTTCAGGATGGCTTGGTGTTGATTTGTTACCAGTAGATATACTTAAACAGGTTTCTAATATTGAAGGTTTCAGAATAGTTTTAGCAATCATAGGGTTTTTCATAGGTTTAGCTGCTGGTTTTGTATTCTTACAACTTAGAAAGACTTTTCTTGATCAAATTAGAACAATGCCTACAGATTTATTAATTAGTAGGTCAGTTGGATTGATTTTAGGATTACTAGTTGCGAATCTCCTTCTCGCTCCAATACTTTTAATACCTTTCCCTAGAGAAGTATTCTTTGCAAAACCCTTAGCAGCTATATTAAGTAATATTTTCTTTGGTGCACTTGGTTATAAATTAGCCGATACCCACGGTAGGACCTTATTGAGATTATTCAATCCAAATAATACTGATGCTTATTTAGTTAATGAGGGGATACTCCCTGCAGCAAGTCCAAAGATTCTTGATACTAGCGTAATTATTGATGGGAGAATAAATGGCCTACTAAGTTGTGGCTTGTTGGAAGGGCAATTAATTATCGCTCAAAGTGTTATTGATGAATTACAAACTTTAGCTGACTCAAGTAGCAATGAAAAAAGATCTAAAGGAAGAAGAGGTCTAAAATTATTAAAAGAATTAAGAGATTTATACGGGAGAAGACTTGTAATAAACCCAACAAAGTATGAAGGTAATGGGGTTGATGAAAAACTTTTGAAAATTACTGAGGATATGACAGGAACTTTAATCACCGCAGACTATAATCTCTCTCAAATTGCAGAAGTCAAAGAATTAAAAGTTATGAATTTGAGTGATCTAGTTATTGCTTTAAGACCAGAAGTACAGCCAGGAGAATCACTTAATATAAAAATTGTGAGAGAAGGTAAAGAAAAAATGCAAGGTATAGGATATTTAGATGACGGAACAATGGTTGTTATTGATGAAGCGAAAGATTTTGTTGGAAGCAGATTAGATATTGTTATAACAGGAGCTCTACAAACCCCCACAGGAAGAATGGTCTTTGGAAAACTGATAAATAATCCTGAGTCGAACAAATCTTTTAAATCACCAGCGACACAGGGTTAAATCTAGCTAGAATCAAATCAATCTTATTTTTGTGATACAAATGACTGTATCTGCTCCTTATTACGGCGAAAATACCGTTATGAGGACTCCACCCCCTGATCTACCCTCTCTTTTACTGAAAGAGAGAATTGTCTACCTCGGTTTACCATTATTTTCAGATGATGATGCGAAGAGACAACTAGGAATGGATGTTACTGAGCTAATTATAGCTCAACTACTTTATCTAGAGTTTGAGGATCCAGAAAAGCCTATCTATTTCTATATAAATTCTACAGGAACAAGTTGGTACACTGGTGACGCTGTTGGTTTCGAAACAGAGGCCTTCGCTATCTGCGACACCATAAGCTATATTAAGCCTCCAGTCCATACAATCTGTATCGGACAAGCGATGGGAACTGCTGCAGTTATCCTTTCTTCTGGGACGAAAGGTCAAAGAGCAGCTCTTCCGCACGCGTCTATTGTTTTGCATCAGCCTATAAGCGGAGCAAGAGGTCAAGCAACAGATATCCAAATAAGAGCCGAGGAAGTTTTGAAAAATAAAAAATCAATGCTAGAGATCCTCTCTCGTAATACAGGCAAAACTATAGAGGAACTCTCTAGAGACTCGGATAGGATGAGTTATCTAAATCCGCAAGAAGCACTA
>QCLY01000003.1 GCA_003214195.1 Prochlorococcus sp. AG-418-G23 | reverse complement strand
TAGAAATAAATTTTTTATATTTGGAAGTATGCAAGAATTGGGAGATAAATCTGAAAAGTATCATAAAGAAATATTCAACTTAGTAAATAATTCAGACATAGAAAAATGTTTATTTATTTGCGATAAAAAAAATGAAAAACTTTATATCAATTTTCTAAAAAATAAGAAAAAATTTTTAGTTTTAAATAATATTAATGATGTACCTAAAGAGATAAACAAAACTACAAGAAAAGGGGATTCTATTCTTATAAAAGGTAGCAGATTTTGGCAGCTTGAAAAAATTATTGAATTAATTAATTAGATCAAATTTTCTTTTTTTTCCAATTTTCTATATTTACTTGTTTAGTTCTTGAGATTGCCAATGAATTATCTTTAGAGTCTTTGGTGATCACTGAACCGGCACCTGTTGTTACTGATTCCCCGAGATTTATAGGCGCTACAAAAACTGTATTTGCACCAATACTGGAATTTTTACCAATTTTTGTTTGATATTTTTTCTGACCATCGAAATTTGCAGTAATAGTACCCGCTCCAATATTTGTAGATCTTCCAATAATAGAATCCCCAATATAACTTAAATGGTTTACTTTAGATTCTTTATCTAATTGACTATTTTTGATTTCAACAAAATTACCTATTTTGCTAAAGGATGATATTTTGGAATTAGGTCTTATATGACTATAAGGGCCAATTTTTATATAATCCATTATCTGAGAATCATAAACAGTAGAGTTTGAAATTTCACAATGTAATCCAATATTAGAATTCTCTATAAAAGTATTTGGTCCGATAATGCAATGACTATTTATTTTGGTATTCCCTCTTACATGGGTATTAGCCTCTATTATTACATCCTTAGCAATTTCAGCTTCTTCACTAATTGAACAACTTGCTTTATTTATAAAAGTTACACCATTAAGCATATGCTTTTCTTTAATTGAATTCTGGATATTTTCCTCGCACTCTGATAACTGAATTCTGTTATTTATTCCTTGAAGCTCCCCATTATCCTCTACTCGTAGGCTTAAGGAATTCTTTAGCAAAGATACTGTATCTGTTAAGTAAACTTCTTTTTGATTATTATTTCTTTGTAATTTATTAATTATTGCTGACAAATTATCCCAGTTAAAACAGTAAATACCTGCATTTACTAATGGATTTTCTCTTTCTAAATCATTGCAATCTTTTTCTTCAACAATTCTCTCTATTAAATCCCCCTTCAAAAAAACTCTCCCATATCCATTAGGATTTATCTTCTTTGTAGTAATTAAAGAAACATCAGCATTTTTTGAATCATGTAAATATAAAAGTTTTTTTAGAGTACTTGGCTTAATAAGTGGCACATCGCCGTTAAGGACTAAAAGTTTTCCTTTATGTTTTTTTACTTCTTTACAAAGTACCTGGATAGCATGACCTGTTCCTGATTGAGGCTCTTGAATGACAACATGGATTTTTTTATCTTTTGGGATTGACCTTTGTACCTCTATTGATTTGTGTCCAGTAATTACGAAAATTTGATCAGGTTTTAATTCAACACATGAATCAATTACTCTTTGCAGAAGACTTTTGCCAGAAATTTTATGTAAAACTTTTGGCAATGAGCTTTCCATTCTAGTGCCCTTACCTGCCGCTAATATCGCAACACTTAACATGTTTATTTGAAATCCTTATTTAAATTTAACTCTTGACGGATGACTTCGTCATTTTCCACTTCTCTCTCCATTTTTTTGTAGATAATAGATTTGAGAATAATTGCTCATTTAACCTTCTACTAATTATATCGTCTTTGCTTGAGTTTAAATTTTGATCTCTATATGGAATACTAGCTTTAGTTAATAGATGTTCCTCTTCCATTAAAGATAACTTTTCAATATTGCATTTGGGGTTCAATTTTTTCTTATCAAATTTTGATATTGCTACAGTTCCCTGGCTCCAAAAAGTTTTGTTATTAAAACTTGGTTTAATAGAAAAAATCTCTAATCCAAGATTTCTTAGAGTTTTTCTTACTGCCGCTGATGAAGAATAGGTTATTAAATAACCCTGAGAATTTAGCTTCTCTGTGACTTTAGATAAAAATTCAATTGTCCATACTTGTGGACATTTTTGAGGAGAAAAACCATCTAAATAAATTAGATCGAATTTAATGGATGAAGGAATGATGTTGATTTTTTCTCTAGCGTCACCCCATAAAATCTTACATTTAAAAAATTGATCCTCAAAAAAATCGTTTCGGCTCAATGCTTCAAATATTTCTGTAACTTTTGGAGCCCATAATTTCAGGAATGATTTTTTACTGAGTGAATATTTAAGAGGCTTTCTATCAATTTCCAAAGCATATAAATTTAAATACGATTTTTGTTTAAGTAATTCGTTAAGTAAAGATGCTGAATTGTATCCTAAACCAAAACATATATCCAAAACATTAAGAGATTTATCCTTATACCTTTGCAAATCAGAGGGAGCTGTAAACTTTGTTTTTGTTTCCTCCAAAGCGCCTAAAAAGCTATGGAAATTCTCTTGAAAAAAAATGCTTCTTAAAGAAGAACTTCCATCTTTAGTTATAACTTCAATTAATTCAGACAAAAACTTTATGATTAGATAGCTTAGTTTGTTAGTTTGGCAAGGTCTTCCCAAAAAGATGGATATGAGACACTAGCTGCATCTGCTCTCTTTATCTTTGATTTGCCTTTGGCAAGAAGAGAAGCGATAGCAAGGCTCATTGCTACTCGATGATCCGTCTCACTATCTACCTCTGCAGAATGAAATTTTGATTGGCCATTAATAATTAATCCATCTTCTTTTTCTCTAATTTCAGCCCCGAATTTGTGTAATTGTCTTGCCATGACTTTTAATCGATCTGTTTCCTTAACTCTTAATTCCTGGGCATCCTTAATTTCAGAAACCCCATCACAAAAACAAGCAGCTACAGTAAGAATTGGAATTTCATCTATAAGTTTTGGGAGAATATCTCCTTCAATAATGAATGATCTTAATTTGTTTGCAGTTTTTACTTTAATAGATCCAATAGGTTCTCCCGCAATAGTCGATTTATCTAAAATCTCATAATCGCACCCCATTGAATCCATTACATATAATATTCCTGTTCTAGTAGGATTTAATCCAATATTCTTTATTAAAATCTCTGAATTTGGAACAATAGATGCAGCAATCATCCAAAAGGATGCAGAGCTTATGTCTCCAGGGATTAATATTCTCTGACCAATCAACTTGCTACCTGACTTTACAACTACATTCCTCCCTAATTCTCCTCTGATACTTATATCTGCTCCAAATGCTTTTAACATTCTTTCTGTATGATCTCTTGAGGATGCTGGTTCAATAACAGAAGTAGTCCCAGAAGCTTTAAGGCCGGCCAATAATATTGCAGATTTCACTTGAGCACTAGCTACTGGCGTTCCAATAACACATCCTTTAAGTTTGTTCCCATTAATTGATATTGGAGCTTTGTTCCCTTTTTCCCTACCAAAAATTTTGCCACCCATCAAAGATAATGGTTTATTTACCCTCCCCATTGGCCTCTCATTAAGAGAATTGTCTCCTGTTAATATAAAATTTTTACCTTCTTGACCAGCTAATAACCCCATTAATAACCTCATGGTGGTTCCCGAATTCCCACAGTTGAGAATTTCTTTAGGCTCTTTTAATCCATTAAGACCCAAGCCTGAGATTGTAAAAGGCTCATCTTTTTTTATACTTGGAATATTTACGCCTAATTTTCTTAGGCAATCGGCAGTTGAAAGTGGATCTTCAGAATCTAAAAAGCCCTCAATCGTGGTTTCACCCTCTGCAATACTCCCGATTATCAAAGCTCTATGAGAAATAGATTTGTCTCCGGGTACTTTTATTTTTCCTTTCAAATTTGCTCCACCTTCTATTGTGCGGATATTATTCATTTTCAATTTAATATTTGATAAGGTTTTATTAGTTCAAATTAGTAATATGATATCAATAAGTTTGTTTTTAAAAAAAAAATATTCAAAGTAAGTAACTGTTTTCTATAATATTTTTAGAAAAGGATACGATCATCAATCTTACTTATTATCACGTCGCGAATGATGTCCCAGATATAAAACCTGATATTGCCGTGGTAATAGATGTTTTAAGAGCCACAACTACAATCTCTTGGGCTTTGAAAAATGGTGCTGATTCAATACAAGTTTTTGCTGATTTAGATTTATTGAAAGAATCTGCTACCAAGTGGCATGCTGATGAAAGACTAATGCTTGGGGAGAGAGGCGGTAAGAAAATTAATGGCTTTGACTTAGGTAATTCTCCACTATCAGTCACGAAAACAGTCGTTAAGGGTAAAAGACTATTTATGAGCACGACAAATGGTACTAAGTCGCTGCAAAAAGTTCAACATGCAAAATATCTATTTGCTATGGGACTTCCAAATCGGAAAGCAGTTGCTGAAAAAATAATTTCACTGCAAAAAGATAATGTTTTAATTCTGGGTAGTGGTTGGGAAGGGTCATATTCACTAGAGGATTCTTTAGCTGCTGGAGCATTGGCCTCATACTTGGAAACAAACTGCGACTTTAAAGTCAATATAATGAATGACGAATTACAGGCTGCTTTGGCGCTCTGGAGTCTCTGGAAAAATGATATTTTGAAATGTTTAAAAACAGCAACCCATGGCAAAAGATTGACAAGTCTTGGTGATTATGAGGAAGATTTTAAATGTTGCTCGGAACTTGATTGCTTAGACATTGTTCCTACTCAAGTTGAGAGAGGTGTGATTCGAGCCTCATGATTTACAAATTGGTTTATTAGGAGTATGTTTTGACTGATTTTTTGGTAGCTGCATTGCAAATTACAAGTACTTCTAATGTTGAAGCAAATTTTGTCGAAGCTGAGGAACAGATTGAATTAGCGGCCAGAAGAGGTGCTGAATTAATTGGATTGCCCGAGAATTTTGCCTTTTTAGGAGAAGATAGCGAAAAACTTAGATTAGCTTCCGAATTGTCAATAAAGTGTACAAATTTCCTCAAAACTATGTCGCAAAGATATCAAGTATTTCTTTTGGGAGGAGGATATCCTGTTCCTGCCGGTGATGATAGTCATACTTTAAATAGGTCCGCTCTTTTTGGGCGAGATGGACAGGTTTTGGCTAAATATGACAAGATTCATTTATTTGATGTTGATTTACCCGACGGAAATTTATATAAAGAGTCATCTACTATCTTGTCAGGAGACGAATATCCTCCAGTGGTAGATGTTCCTGGGTTATGCAAAGTGGGATTATCAATTTGTTATGATGTTAGATTCCCCGAACTTTATAGATATCTGTCTTCTAATGGTGCAGAGTTAATCATGATTCCTGCAGCATTTACAGCTTTTACTGGAAAGGATCATTGGCAAATATTACTACAAGCAAGAGCGATTGAAAATACGGCTTATGTAGTCGCGCCAGCTCAAACTGGAATTCATTATGGGAGAAGGCAAAGTCATGGTCATGCAATGGTAATAGATCCATGGGGAACTGTTTTGTCTGATGCTGGAAAAACGCAGGGTGCTGCAATAGCGCCAGCTGATAAAGAACGAGTAAAAAAAATTAGGGAACAGATGCCAAGTCTCAAGCATAGAAAAAATAAATTGTTTTCAAACTAATGACAAAGTTTTTGAATAATAAACTTTTTCGTTGTTTATCAATTTTTTTATTTTTAAATTTTACGAACCATCCTGTATATTCTTCTAGTGATTTAGCTGCATGGGCATTAAAAAAAAATGGAGTTTTAGAATTTAGAACTAAATCAAATACAAATTTAAAAGCGTACTTTCAAAATGGCAACCAAATTTATGGGGATAGATTTTGGATAGATTTCCCTGGAGAATTAAAAAATCCAAGAAAGATAAAAGGTAATGGTCCAATCAAAGAAATAAGGTTAGGCAAACCTAATAGAGGTAGAACGAGACTAGTTATTGAATTTAAGGAAGGAACTTATTTGAATCCTTTGACTTGGCGATTAGTCGGATTCAATCAAAATATATGGAAAATTAAACTATTTAACCCAAGCAATTCATTTAATAGGATTGGCGAAGGTTTAGTTGACAAAAGAATTCAAAACACTAAAACAACTCAAAATTCAAGTTATTTAAAAAAAAGTGTTCCTGGTTATTTAGAATTGCCAAATGTAAAACAAAATAAATTCTTGGTAGTTATTGATCCTGGGCATGGAGGGTCTGATCCAGGAGCAATAGGGATTAGTGGGATAAGGGAATCAGATGTTGTCCTTGAGGTATCAAAAATAGTTAAAAAGTTACTATCGGAAAAAGGGGTGGAAGTGATGTTAACCAGAAAAACTGAAATTGATTTGGATTTACCTCAAAGAGTTTCCTTTGCTAACAAAACGGCTGCGGATATTTTTGTAAGTATTCATGCGAATGCTTCAAGAGGGAAAAGAAAGGATATTAATGGTTTAGAAACGTTTTACTATAGAGGTTGGAAAGGAAGATCACTTGCTAAAAGAATTCAAAAACAAATTCTAAAAGTTTCTCCTGGAAGTCCTGACAGAGGTGTCAAACAAAGTAGGTTTTACGTAATTAAAAATACAGATATGCCTGCAGTTTTAGTCGAAATTGGATTTCTTACTGGAAGATTAGATTCAAGAAGATTAGAAAAGGACTCACATCGAAAAATAATAGCTTATGCCATTGCAAAAGGAATCCTTGAATATCTTTCGCAAGTAAGGTGAAGTTTAGAATAGGTATATTTGACAGTGGTATAGGTGGTTTTACTATCCTTAATTCTTTACTAAAAACCCGCAAAGATGTCGAAGTTTTATATTTAGCTGATACAAAAAGAATCCCTTTTGGTAATAAAAATTTTAAAGAGATAAGGTTAATTGCAAAAGAGATTTGCACCTTTTTTGAAGATAAGAATTTGGATGCACTTTTAATAGCTTGTAACACAACAAATGCATGTGCACTCGATATTCTGATGAATAATTTAAGAGTCCCCTGCTTTGACCTAATAAACTCAGTATCGGAAGTAGTTGACAAACAAATAATTGGTGTATGGGCAACACAAGCCACAGTTAAGTCATCATATTATAAAAATGCAATTAAATCTAAAAAAGAAAATTTGAAAATATTTCAGCAAGAATGTCCCGAATTTGTATCAGAAATCGAAAAAGAGAAACTAAACTTTGATAAGTTAAATTATCTTTCGGATTTGTATTTAAGTCCTCTAATAAACAATAAAATAGAAGAATTAATACTTGGATGTAGTCACTATCCTTTAATTTATGACTTCTTAAGAAAAAAAATAGACTCAAAAATAAAAATTATTGATCCTTCCTCAGCGTTAATTAACAAATTTAATGAATCTTTTGATATCCCTAAAAAAGTCAGCTATGAAACTCTTTCTTTAGATAATGTGAAATTCTTTGTTACTGCAGAAAAAGATGTATTTTCCAAAAAAGTAAAAATTTGGTTTGAAATTAATAAAGAAATTAGGTTGATTAACCTCCGAAGCAATGTTTGATTCCTTAGTATATGTAAGAGGTCAATCATGAATACAGTAACCGAACTACTACAACCAGTTGAAAATGATCTTGATGATCTTATTCTTGAGCTGAAAAATCTTATAGGAGCTGGCCACCCGATTCTTCAAGCCGCAGCAGAACATCTTTTTAGTGCTGGGGGTAAAAGATTAAGACCAGGAATTGTTTTATTAATTTCAAAAGCAATATCCCCTAATTTCTGTTTAACTAGCAAACACAAAAGGCTTGCTGAAATTACCGAAATGATTCACACAGCATCATTAGTTCACGATGATGTTGTAGATGAGGCTTCAACAAGGAGGGGAGTAGATACAGTACATAGTAGATTTAATACTAGAGTAGCTGTTTTGGCGGGAGACTTTTTATTCGCACAAGCAAGTTGGCACTTGGCAAATCTAGACAATGTAAATGTAGTTAAATTACTTAGTAGAGTAATAATGGATCTAGCAGATGGTGAAATTAAACAAAATTTAAATAGGTTTGATTCTGCTCAATCTTTTTCTAAATACATAAACAAAAGCTATTGTAAGACAGCATCATTAATAGCAAATAGTTGCAAAGCAGCTGGAGTTTTGAGTGAGCTTAATAACGAAGAATTAAACTCTTTGTACGATTTTGGTAAAAATATAGGTTTAGCTTTCCAAGTTGTAGATGATATACTTGATTTCACTGGAAATGATAAACAGCTTGGAAAACCTGCTGTAAGTGATCTTGCTAGTGGCTATCTTACTGCACCAGTTTTATATGCCTTAGAAGAAAATAAAAAATTATCTGTTCTTATAAATAGAGAACTTGCCGAGAAAGATGATTTAGATGATGCTCTGACCATCATTATGAATTCTAAAGCTATCGAGAATTCCAGAAAGCTAGCTGAGGATTTCGCAACTTTATCCAAAGAAGCTATAGTTTGGCTACCTGATTCAGAGTATAAGAGAGCCTTGTTGGCTCTCCCAGAATTTGTTCTCAGCCGCATGTTCTAGATTTGTTAAAATAAATTTCCTCAGCTAAATTAATATTAATTTTTTTGAAAACCATATATTTTTCGACTAAGTTTATTAAACATAGATTCATTTAATGTCATTAGATAAAAGAAATTCAATCAGTAACATCCTCAAAGAAAAGAGAATTTTCCATCCTCCAAAAGAATTTGTGGAAATCTCAAATATCAGAACCCAAAAAGAATTACTTTCTCTAAGAAAACAAGCATTAGATAATCCCATTAAATTTTGGGGACCTTTTGCAAAATCTGAATTAGATTGGTTTGAGCCATTTCAAACTGTTTTAGATGGTGATAATGCACCCTTTTTTAAGTGGTTTAAAGAAGGAAAACTTAATATCACATATAACTGCTTAGATAGACACATTAAAAAAGGACTTGGAGGAAAAACTGCCTTGATCTGGGAAGGTGAACCAGGTGATAGCAAAAAATATACTTATAAAGAACTTCTAGAGGAAGTATGCAAAGCAGCTAATGCATTAAAAGAAATTGGAGTTAAAAAGGGTGATTTGGTATGTATTTATATGCCAATGATTCCTGAGGCAATGTTTGCAATGTTAGCTTGTGCAAGAATTGGAGCGCCACACTCAGTCGTTTTTGGAGGGTTTTCTTCAGAAGCCTTAAAAGATAGATTAATTGATGGAAATGCTAAATTTATTATTACTGCTGATGGTGGCTTTAGAAAGGATAAGGTTATTGAGCTTAAGCAAGCAGTTGATTCGGCTATTGAGAGTGGGGCAGACAAAGTTGTTGAAAAAGTAATAGTTGTTCAAAGGACTAAAAGAAATATTTCTATGGTTGATGATAGAGATTTTTGGTGGCATGAATTATTGAAAGTTCAAAATAATTGGTGTGAGCCAGAAATAATGAACAGCGAAGATAGACTTTTTATTCTCTATACTTCAGGATCCACTGGAAAACCTAAAGGTGTAGTTCATACTACAGGTGGTTATAATCTTTGGACTCATTTGACATTCAAATGGATTTTTGATTTGAAAGATGATGATATCTACTGGTGTACTGCTGATGTTGGTTGGATAACAGGTCATAGTTACATAGTCTATGGGCCATTATCTAATGGCGCTACAACCTTAATGTTTGAGGGAGTCCCAAGGCCTTCTAATTTAGGAGCTTTCTGGGAAATTGTTCAGAAATATAAGGTTTCCATTTTTTACACTGCTCCAACTGCAATTCGAGCATTTATGAAATCTGGGCGTGATATACCTGATCAATATAATTTGGAGAGTCTTAGGCTTTTGGGGACAGTAGGAGAACCAATTAATCCTGAAGCATGGATATGGTACAAAGATGTTATTGGTAAAAATAAATGTCCCATTGTTGATACTTGGTGGCAAACTGAAACTGGTGGAGTAATGATAAGCCCTTTGCCTGGAGTTGTTTCAACAAAACCTGGTTCTGCTACTTTCCCCTTACCTGGGATAGAAGTTGAAGTAGTTGATAAGAATGGAGATAAGGTAAATGAGAACGAGGGTGGTTATTTAATTATTAAGAAACCTTGGCCAGGAATGATGAGAACAATTCATGGTAACTCACGAAGATACTTGGAGAGTTATTGGGAATATATCTCTTTTAAAGGAGAAAAGAATGTTTATTTCGCTGGTGATGGTGCACGTATTGATGAGGATGGATATATATGGATTATGGGGAGAGTTGATGATGTTATAAATGTTTCGGGTCATCGGTTGGGAACGATGGAGATAGAATCTGCTTTGGTAAGTCATGAATTTGTTGCTGAAGCTGCTGTTGTGGGAAGGAGTGATGATCTAAAAGGTGAAGTTATAGTTGCCTTTGTATCTTTGGAAAAAAATGTAAAAAGTTCTTCAGAATTATTGAAGGATTTAAAGGAGCATGTAGTTCATGAAATTGGAATTATCGCTAAACCAGAAAAAATAATAATTTCTGATTCTCTCCCGAAAACACGAAGTGGAAAAATTATGAGGAGAATTTTAAGATCCTTGGCTTCAGGAGAAGAAATAAGTGGTGATATAAGTACCCTTGAAGATAGTTCTGTTTTGGAAAAGTTGAAAGAACCACGCTAATCGGATTCATCGATTAATTTCGAAATCTTTTTTATAGTATTTTTTTTTAAATCATCGTCTGCCCAGTCCCCTAGGAAATTTTCTCTTAGTCCTGCACTAGCAATTATAGTATGTGTCCCTCTCAACATAATTCCCTTAGAATTGTCTTCTTTTCTTGCTTTAAGACAAGAAAATAATTTGTCTGTCTGATCTAATTCATCTGAGTTAAATTTTATTAGGAAGTTATTTTTTTGGTTATAAGTTTTTTCAATTATTCTTAAAGTTCTTGCTGGGCTTGGACTGAATTCGCTATTAAATTCTAACTTTTGAGAAATTTGTTTCAGTAATGGTATTGATTTGTTTGCACTGAAGTTATTAAAACTAATTGATATGAATTTTTCGCAATTTCTTCCTCCATCGGGAGAAATTAAATGAAGTTTACTGCCTAGACTATGACCAATTCTTATCGAAGGGATTGATGATCCTATTCTCTTAAATAAAGATATTTGGCAATTCTTAAAATCCTTCCATGCTCTAATAGCAAGTTGTTGGTGATCAAACTGTGGAGTGTATTTATATGCGTGAACTGCATAATTTTTATTAATTAAGCTCTCTATAAATCTTCTATAGGTTAAATCTGGTTTGGAAGCTAAATAACTTCCACCAATAAATTCAACAATTTTCTTGGGCTTTGAAGGCCAATAACAAAAATTGTTAAATTGATATTTTGTAAAAGTCATTTTTATATTTAATTTTTAAATCTAAAGAGGTTTTAAAAACTATTTCCTGATATATTTGTTTAATTTATATTAATTTAAAAGAAATTTTTATTAAATGCGTCAAGATAAAATAAAAGTGCTTTCAGTAAATTGGAACTATTTAACAAAAAAGAATTAAATCAATTGGACTTTCTTCAGGATAAAGTTAATGCTTCCTCTGCCACTTGTTTTACTGATCAAAATAAAAAAATAGAAAAAATTTTAATTCTTGATACTGAAACAACTGGATTAGATGAAAACAAAGATGAAGTGATAGAAATAGGCTGTATTTTGTTTGACGTATCCTCTAAAAGTGTACTTTCACAGATCTCTTTTTTATTCCCTGTTAATAGTAATGAAGCTGAACACATAAATGGTATATCTGCAGAAGTGACTAATATTTCTCAACCATGGGAAGATGGATTGAATTTCTTTTTGAAACTTGTTGATAATTCCGATTTCATCGTTGCGCATAATGCAGAATTTGATAAGAAGTGGTTTGGGAAAGGAAGATTGCCTAAACTAAATAAAAAATGGATTTGTAGCTTAGAAGATATTAATTGGTCTTTTCAAAAAACACTAAAAATCAGACCTTCAGTAACGGATCTTGCTTTGTCTTTTTCAATACCAGTTTGGAATTTACATAGAGCTCTTTCTGACTGTTTTTACATATCTGAGGTCTTTAAAAAATGTGATAATTTAGAAAAATTATTACTTAAAGCTACTGAACCAAAGTTTTTATATAAGGCGATGGTTAACTATGAAGAGAGGTCCTTAGCCAAAGATGCTGGCTTTAGATGGAATAGTCCTGTGCAGGGTGCCTGGTCAAAAAAATTAACTACAGATGAGGCAAAAAATCTAGATTTTAGAGTAGAAATTTTAAATTAATATATTATTTGAATTTTTACTTCGAATATTTTTTGTGCATATTACAGGGCATCCATTTTTCACCCATTTTGTGCGCTCCAATACATCCCAGTTTTGATGAAGCTTTTTCAGCATCTTCTCTCGTGTTAAATAGATTTGGCATAATATTATTCTCGTTTGAATTTGAAATTTTTCTTTGGTGAGAATGATTTTTTGAATTAGGTGAATACTCCCATACCCCCATAGTAGTTATCCCAGCAGAGAAAATTCCCATTCCAACTACTGATAAGTTGACTATACCCATTGCCACTGCACCAAAAGAAAAAACACCCATTGGAACTATTCCAATACTTATTACTCCCATAGGAACTATTCCTATTGAAATTATCCCAAGAGGAGCTATGCCAAAGGCAATTTTTTTCGGTTTTGTGCCACAATGTTGACTCTCTTTATTTTTTTTATTTTCCAATAGTTTTTCTAAATGTTAAATTAAAATTATCTCATGGAACAACCAATCAAAATTTAATTTCTTCTTTAATTAAAATTTTGAATTATTTTCTAGAACTTTGAATAACTTAAGAAATCTCAGAGGAACGGTAGACCTGCTACCAAATCAATTAATAAAGTGGCAAAATGTTGAGAAAATTATATTGGAGCAGCTTTCTAGATCATCTATCAAAGAAATTAGAACCCCAATATTGGAAATGACTGAATTATTCATAAGAGGAATTGGAGAAGGAACAGATGTTGTAAGTAAGGAAATGTACACATTTTTAGATAGAGGAGAGAGATCTTGCACTCTGAGACCTGAAGGAACTGCTTCTGTGGCGCGAGCTTTAATACAAAATGGAATTTCGTCTAATCCACTTCAAAAACTCTGGTATATGGGACCGATGTTTAGATATGAAAGGCCTCAAGCAGGAAGGCAAAGACAGTTTCATCAGTTAGGTGTTGAGTTTATAGGATACGAATCTGTTAGAAGCGATGTTGAAATTATTGCTTTAGCTTGGGACATATTAGGAAAATTAGGAATACAAGAACTAAATCTTGAAATAAATACGTTGGGTGATATTAACGACAGATTGAATTTTCAAAAATCTTTTGTAAATTGGTTAGAAAAAAATAAAAATTCGTTAGATTTAGATTCTCAGAATAGGATTAATAAAAATCCATTGAGAATATTAGACTCTAAAAATATTCAAACAAAAAAAATCCTTGAAAATGCCCCAAGATTATTTAATTTTTTGTCTGAAAAAAGTCTTAAAAGATATTCAAACTTGAAAAAACAATTAGAAGTTTTAAATATACCTTATTTGGAAAACCAAAATTTAGTGAGAGGTTTGGATTATTACACTCATACAGCTTTTGAAATTACAAGTGGGGCTTTAGGGACCCAATCTACAGTTTGTGGTGGAGGCAGATATGACGATTTAATAAAACAAATGGGGGGGGGAAATACCCCTGCGATTGGATTCGCTATTGGTTTAGAAAGATTAATCCTGCTAGCTGGGAAAGAGCTTGGAGTTCCAAGAAATACTGATATTTATATTATTAATCAAGGCTTAATTGCCGAATCATTGGCAATCAATTTATCTAGAAAATTAAGAAATTATGATTTGTTAGTTGAATTGGATTTGAGTGGAGCTTCTTTCTCAAAACAATTTAAAAGGGCAAATAAATTAAAATCTAAAAGTATTATTGTTATTGGTGACGATGAGGCAACTAATAATGTATTTAAAATAAGGCTATTTAATGAAGAAAGTTTTGGAAATAGAGAAGAGACTATATCTTTTGCGAATGATACTAAATTGGAAAATTGGCTTAAAACTAATTTACTCTAGATAGTGAAGCTTTTAAAGATAATGATAATTTTTCTCTTAATATTTATTTTCTTTAATTTAAGAAATTTTCTTAAATTAAAAAAGGGTGAGAAAGTTTTTAAGCAAAAAAAGTTATCAACCTTTAATAAGAAGAATCTAAATAACTGGATGAATTTAACTAAAAAAGAAAGATACAAATTATCAAAACAAGAATCTATGAATTATTTAAATAAAAGGAAAATCTTACTTGAAGAAATTAGAAAAGAATATAAGAAAATCTCTAAAGGGAAATCTAAAAAAATTTAATTTTATATTGATCTTGGAAAATTTCTGGACTTCTAACAAACCCATAAATGGATTGAGACATTTTGTGTTGTTAAATGAGATTAAAGAAAAAGGAAATATAATTTTTTTGATGGTTTCTGTACTTGATTCTGAAATAAATTTAAAAATATCTTACGAAGAATTAATAATTAGTGGAAATTGGCATAAGGGATGGCTTGATCTTCCTAAACCTGAATCTATTACCGAGGAATATCTTCATTATAAATCTAGTCGAAAATCACAAGAAATCGATGAGATATTATTCGTTAACAAAGATTCTCTTTTTAATATTTCTTAATTAGATAAATTTCCTTAGATTACTCTTCCCTTTTAAGAAAGGGTTTTTGTTAATTAATAATTAATTAAAAGTTTTACCCCTTTCACAAAAATAAAAATAACGTTATTAAGGATTAATATTAATTTCATAGTTCAATGTTAGGGGATATATGGAGCTCATCTGAGATGACTTCAGAAAAATTAGGAATAACTGAATTTAAACTTTCTTTTTTACGTGAAAATGGGATACTAAAGCCTGGGATTCATTGGAAAAGTTCTCCCCTTGGTCAGAAAAAGCCTTGGAATCCTAAGGCGCTTTACAACATAAAAATGTGCAGAAAAACTATTAATAAATTTTATTCTGGCGAAAATAATAATATCGCAGCTTAAATGGGATATTTAATTTAAATATTAATTAGAAAAGATTAAACTAATAAATTGCTATTCAATTAGATTCTCGTCCTTACACTCAATTAGAGTGTTTTGCAAAGTTGGGTACAAGTTAATCATTTCAATGTATTGTTGAGATCTTCTGTAGGATTTTGCTGCCTTTTGATAATGAACTTCTGATTTCATTTCTAGTGAAATTTTCCTAGAAGACTCTTGAGAAGTAGTCATGATTTTAGATGTCTTATCCCTTTTTTAGTAATAGTTTGGGAATCAGGCAATAAAGAGGATGATGTAATGAAACAAAACATTGTTTTATGTCAGCATAATGAAATTTATTAAAAAAAAAGTTAACTTTAAAAAACTTGAGATTTTATCTGAAACCGCTTCTTTAACAATAACTTTACTGTTTAAATCAAACTTCTTCTATGGTTGATGGTTTTAGTAAATTATTTTATTTTTTTTTCTTTGGATTACTAATTTTTACAATTTTGTTGTGAATTCAACTGTTTGATGAAATATAAAGTATTCTCAAGACGTTTAAGCTAATCATTTCCTAAATGCAAACCTATGGTAATCCAGATACCACTTACGGGTGGTGGGCTGGAAATTCAGGTGTAGCAAATCGCTCAGGAAAATTTATTGCTGCTCATGTAGCTCATGCAGGATTAATTGTTTTCTGGGCCGGTGCTTTCACCCTTTTTGAACTTTCACGATTTGACCCTACCGTCCCTATGGGGCATCAACCTCTAATCGTTCTTCCTCATTTAGCAACTCTTGGGATAGGGTTTGATGCTAATGGCGTAGCGATGGGAGATACTAAACCTGTTCTTGCAATAGCAATTGTTCATTTAGTCTCTTCTATGGTTTTGGCAGCAGGAGGACTTTTACACTCTTTACTTCTTCCAGGAAATTTAGAAGATTCAGATATTGCTAGAGCAAGAAAATTCAATATTGAATGGGATAACCCTGACAAGTTGACATTTATTCTTGGTCACCACCTTCTATTCTTAGGATTTGCAGTTATTGCATTTGTAGAATGGGCAAGAGTTCATGGTATCTACGATCCAGCAATTGGAGCTGTTAGACAAGTTGAATACGAATTAAACTTAGCAAAAATATGGAATCATCAAGCCGACTTCTTGACTATTGATAGTCTAGAAGAAGTAATGGGTGGACATGCATTTCTTGCTTTCGTCGAGATTACTGGTGGTGCATGGCATATTGCTACTAAGCAGGTTGGCGAATATACAAAGTTCAAAGGTAAAGGTCTTCTATCTGCAGAAGCAGTTCTCTCTTGGTCTTTGGCAGGTATAGGTTGGATGGCTATTATCGCAGCTTTCTGGAGTGCGGCTAACACAACAGTTTATCCGACTGAATTCTTTGGTGAACCACTTGAATTGAAGTTTAGTATTTCACCGTATTGGGTTGATACTGTAGATCTTCCTGATGGTGATTACACATCAAGGGCGTGGTTAGCTAATGTTCATTACTATTTTGGATTCTTCTTTATCCAAGGTCATTTATGGCATGCTTTAAGAGCTCTAGGCTTTGATTTCAAGAGAGTTACAAATGCTATCAGTAATATTGATAGTGCAACAGTCACTCTTAAAGATTAATTATCAAATTCCATTACTAATATCAAAAGGCTTCTATTACAGGAGCCTTTTTTATTTGAAAAATTTTGTTTATTAATTTAGATTTAGAATTATATATTCTTGAAATCATTGAATATTCTTTTTCTACAGAATAAAGATATTTTTTCAAATTCTCTATTAATAAGTTTTTTTGGATTATTAATTATATTTTTTTTGTTGGTCTTTGGGAGGAAATTTAAATTAGCTGTTCAACTTGAAAGATTTGGATTGCCGATAGCAGTTATATCGGGGATTTTAGGTATATCTATAGGTCCATTTGGCGCAATACACTTTTTGCCAAAAGAAACAATCAATGTTTGGAGTAATTTTCCTACTCCTCTTTTATCTTTAGTTTTTGCAACTTTAATGATGGGCAGACCTATCCCAAATATAAATGGTTTAGTTAAACCAATTTTTAATCAATTTCTATTAGCTCTTGCCCTAGGTTTTGGACAATTTTTTGTTGGCGGTTTAGTGGTTAAATATTTTTTGCCTCCATCTATGGATTCAAATCCGTTAATGGGATGTTTAATAGAGGTTGGCTTTGAGGGTGGTCATGGAGCCGCATCAATAATCGGTGAAAGCTTTAATAAACTTGGGTTTTCAAATGGTTTAGATCTTGGTTTGGCTATGGCAACAATGGGTCTTTTGTCATCCTCAATATTGGGCAGTATTTTTATCTTTCTTGGAAGAACTTTAGGTCTCTCAGATACTGAGGAGATTGTTGAACAAAAAGATAATCTAAAGGTAAAAAATAAGATAGGAATTTTTGCAGATTTAAGAATTCTTATAATAAATCTTGGATTCTCTGGTTTGGCAATCTCTTTTGGTTTTTTGTTACTTGAGTTTTTAAAGTATATTTCTAGTTCTTTTGGTGGTTTTTCGAAGGAAATTATTTTTTCACTACCAGTATTTCCTTTTATCCTTATTGGTTCTCTCCTTATTAGATACATCTTAGAGAAAACTAAAAATACAGAATTCATTTCAAATATTCTACAAAGGGAAATTGGTATTTTATCTACAGACTTATTGATTTTTACTGCTATGGCAAGTTTAGATATTGCTGTTGTTTTTGATAATTGGATACTGATTTTAGTATTTACTATTTTTGGTCTATTTTGGAATTTAATCTGCATTGCTTATTTTGCGTACTTTATTTTTGATGATTATTGGTTTGAAAAAAGTTTGATAGAGTTTGGAAATTCTACAGGTGTAGTAGCTTCTGGATTACTTCTTTTGAGGCTTGCAGATCCAAAAAATATTTCTAAGACATTACCAATTTTTACATCAAAACAGCTATTTGCTCAGTTAATTCTTTCAGGGGGACTGTTCACAGTGCTGGCACCGTTAATGATTTCTAAGATTGGGCTAGATTATTGGACAGAAATTTGTGCCCTAATTACATTTGTAATTCTTTTAATTGCATTGAGTTTTAATAAATTTGATATGAAAAAGTTTCAATAATAACCCTAGAATGACTTTAGTTTAATTTTATTTTAATGTCTTTTACTCCTTACGATGTTCCGCCTCAAGAAAATAAAGGGAAATGGTTTAGGAGTCATTTACTAGGGAGGGAAATAGAACTTGGTGAATTATATAGTCTTGGAACAAATGATTTAGATTTGCTTATGGCGGAGACTGCAGAAATCCGAAGCGATCTAGATTTTAAGGAAAAAAATATTGGTAAATTTAGGACTGCAGGATATTTTTTGGAGTTAGCAAGAATAATTGAGAAAAGGAAGCTCTTAGAAAGTTAGTTAGAAGGGAAATAATCCTTTCTAGAAGTTGGAGTCCATAATTCGTATTTATACATTAGGGATCTAAATTTTGTGTTATTTTCAAAGGTATCTAACCAGTTTTTTATTGAGCCCCCCAAATAATTTGTTCTTTTTTGACTTTCACATGCGATCTTAAATTGTCTTACAAAAGGCCAAATTGACCAATCAGCGATTGTAGGATTATTTCCAAAAAAGTAGTTGTTTTCTGAAAGAAGGTTGTTCCATCTTTTAATAAATTTATTCGCTTTTGTGAAATGGAATTCTTCATTACTATTTTGATATCTATTGGCATATTTAAATCGATCTAAATGATATTTGAATTCGTTATCGTTTTCATTAATTATTTGAAAAATATCTTCCTTTTTGTTTTCAGGAAAATAAATTAATTTAATTTGTTCTTTTTTTGACTCTGAGAGTGCCCATAAGATTATTTCAAGGCTTTCTTCAATAACTTCACTATTTTTTTTTATAAGTATTGGAACTGTTTTTGTCTTTGATTTATTCAGAAAATCTAAGGGTTTATTTTTTAAATCAATTTCTCTTATCTCTACTTTTATTTCACAAATTAATAAGGCCCATCTAACACGAATTGCATATGGACATCTTCGAAATGAATATAAAATATCGGTTGTCATTTTGTAAAAAAATTTAATTTCCTTGATTCTTTTAGTATTATTTAAATAGGAACAGTATTTATCTTACAACGCAAATGTCGGGATATGTTTACCTTATAAGAGTAGGAGACCTTTATAGGATTGGGAAAACAGATAATCTTGAAAAGAAAATTAAGAAATTAAAACCAGATGAAGTATTAACATCAATCATGACAAAGGAACCAGAAACTCTTGAAGCAAGATTACTAAGAAAATATAAGTCACAAAGAATTCCTGAAACTGGTTATTTGAGGCTCTCTAAGAGACAAATTAAAGAATGCAAAAAGCAATTTGAATTAAAGGGAAGCTTGCCTCATACTTTAGATGCTGAAGTTTCTATTACTCTATTTGCATCTTTTTTGTTATTTTCATTAAGTTCCTTTATTTTTAATTATCTAAATTTTGGATTTGTAAAAGCTATATCCTATTCTTTTGGAATGGCATCTTTACCAATGGTTGTATTGTTTATTACAGGTAGTTTTGGTGGATATTTTTCTGAAGATTTATCTCTTTTTTCATTGTTAACTAATAGAATAAAAGGTTTTTTTATAGCAATTGCAATGCTATCAATAGCTTACTTAATTTTCAATTTAGGTTAAACTTCAAAATTACAATTTAAGGCAATTTCAAATGGAACTGATTGGGTAGGTAACTTCAGAATAGTTGAGCATATTTCAGCAATATCTTCAGGCTGTGTCATGCTTGATTTGTCTAGGGAAGAGATATTTCGGGCCATTTCTGTATTAACCCAACTTGGGCAAATTGCTGAAATCCTTATATTTTTATCCCAACCTTTATTTTTCATAGTTTGGCATAATCCCATCAAAGCAAACTTTGAAGAAGAATATGCTGCTAAATCACCTTTGGATCTTTTCCCACTCATTGAAACTAAAACAATAATTCTTCCTCTGCCTGAGGCACTTAAATGATCCCAAGAAAGCCTACATAAATTCCAAATTGCTAAAAAGTTAATATTGAGTGTATTTAAAATATCTTCCTCATCACCATCTTTGTATAAGAAAGGAACTCTAGATAATACTCCAGAACAATTTATTACTGAATCAAATCCTCCAAATTCATCTACGGTATTTTTTATCCAATTTTCGGCTGTAATTTTTTTTAAAGCATCATAGTGGTTGATTATAATTTTCCCTTGTGGCCACTTTTTTGGATCAATGGCGCTTCCTTTTAATGATTCTAAATCTCTTATGCCAACACTAATTCTATTGCCTTCTTTTAATTCTTTATGTGCAATATTTAATCCAATACCTCTACTGGCTCCACTTATTAATATGGTTCTCATTTTTTAACTATATGTTTGGAAATATTATCCTAAGTAACATTTTAAATTCTCTTCCATGCATAATCATAAGACCTTTCTTTACACTCCATGGAGCCTTTATAAACATTACGCACATGGCATATACAATCTCTTTTAAAGAAAGAGTATCAGTTAGAAAACCATACCATTGATTTTTAGGTAGTTGGAAAAAACTACCAAAAAATTCTCTCAATAGTTTCTCGTCAAACCTCATTAATTTCTCTAATCCAAATTGGTAAAGTGATTTCTTCCTAATTAATTCTTTTGACCATAAAGTTTCCCAACCTTTTCTAGCAATATGATAGGTACTTAGATTTTTGTTTTTAATTGCTTCTGAGACTGCCTTGGCGACAAGTGGAGCTCTCCTTAAAACATTACCAATTAAATATCCAGATGCAGGATGAACCATTGAAGCAGCACCACCATATCCAAGTATTTGTTGTTTGAAATCTGGGATTGGCATATTCATAGGTAGAAATAAGCCAAGCTCTTCGTGCTGCATGCTTGTGATTGATATATTTCGATAAGAAAGCCTCTTCTCTAATCTCTCTTTTAAATTTTCCATTGTTAGAGGATTTACTAAACCAAGAGATGTCTCTTCAAGAAAATATTTCCCATCCCCCATATCCATGGCATAAAGAAAAGTTGGCGGTTCTTTTTTTTGCTCATCGTTAAGATGGTCATTTCTATAGTCCATTAATACAAACTGCCCTTTCTTAAGCGGAGGTTTACTAAAATTACCCACTATCCCATAACAAGTTTGGACTGCTAAGGGACCACACGATTTTAATTTAAGAAAAACAGGATCATACCCTGTTGCATCTACTACTAATCTTGCAGAGTAACTTTTGCCATCTTTTGTAGTTACTGTACTTTTGTATTTTTCAAAATGTATTTTGTTTGCAAAGCCTTGATGCCATTTAATGAAAGACTTATTGCATTCATTAAACCAATAATTGTGAAGTTTCTTCTTATCAAATAGTCCATAATCTAGTGAATGTTCCGTGGCTTTATTCTCGTCGTCCTGCTCTTCTAAAGCGCCATGCCCAAAAAAACTTACAGTATTCTTCCATCTATATTCAAGTAAATCCTGAAGCCCTAGTTGATCAACTTCTTCCCCCCAAATGCCATATGTATTTGGCCAAGGTTCATCTGGTCCATTTGGAGAAAGCACTTGAACATCTAATTTTTCCTTCCCTAAAGCTGAGGCAATAGCCATACCTGCAGGTCCTGCACCCAAAACAAGAACATCTGGTATATTTTCTTTTGACATTAAATATAAATCTTATGATTAAAGAAATTTATGGAACAAATTATTACTTCATCGCCTAAAATTATATTTTTCATCCAATATTTATAATGTGAGTAGATTAATAATAATCAAATTACTCAAATACTAGTGACTAAGTTTTCAGTGTTTTAACAATAATTTATAAGATTACAAAATAAAAAAAACTTTATTTATTTTTTATCATAAAAAAAATATAAGAATTTAAATGATTAAAAATAAAAATATTTTAATTACTGGAGGTAATTCAGGAATAGGGTTTTTTGCCATTATTAATTTACTGAAGACGAAAAATATTTTATATGTTGTAATTAAAAACGAATTAAGAAAGAATGAATTTCTTAAAAAAATCGAGAAATATTTTGATAAAAATTACCTTAGTAAATTTTTAAATATTATTGAAAATTCTGATCTTTCAGATCTAGAGAATATTAAAAAAATTAAAGATTACTTTATTAGTAAAAAGATTTTTTTAGATGTTCTTGTTTTAAATGCAGGATTGCAATATACAGGCTCTTTTTACCCTAAAGTATCAAAACAAGGCATAGAACTAACTTTTGCGGTAAATCATCTTGCACATTTTTACTTGGTAAATGTCCTAAAAGATTTTATTAGAGATAAAGAAGAATCTAAAATCATTATTACATCATCAGATGTACACGATCCTAAAAGCTCAGGTGGAAATATAGGAAAGAAAGCAGGGCTTAATAATCTAGTTGATTTTAGAAAAAAAGTTACAGGTGAATTTTTAAATTTTAATGCTGATGAATCTTATAAAAATAGTAAGTTATGTAATATTTTGTTTGCTAAAGAACTTTCAAAAAAATTAAAAAGATCCTCTAGTAAAATTTCTGTAATTACATGGGCTCCCGGTCTTGTAATACCAAATGATGATTCAGGTTTTTTTAGATATAGTAAGCATTTTAATCTCTTTGGATATTTAATTTTTTCTAGAGTTGCAAAAAATATTTTAGGAATCTCTGAAAGTATAGAAAATGCTGGAAACATTCTTTCTCAGATTGTTCTTGATTCAAATTTAAAAAATGTTGGTTTCATATATTTGAGTAATAAACTTATAGCTAGGAAAAAACATAAATTAGTTGAAAGTAATGTTAGTGATGAAGCAAATAGCGGTGAGTTGGCTTCAAAACTTTGGATTTTAAGTGAGGAGATTTGCGGATCATTTGGCTTTATTACTCTCAATATTTAAGGTTTGTGTTGGGAATGCAAACTCTATATTATTGAATGCAAATTCCTCAATGATTTTTAAATTTATAGATTGTTGAGCTTCCATTGCCGCAAGATAATTATTAGTTGGTATGTAATAAACAAGTTCGAAATTAAGACTGAAGTCGCCAAAATCTGTAAAATGACATCTATCAAAAGAAGCATCTTTTGTCTCTTCAACTATTTTCTGAATTATTGCTGGAATCAATTTCATAAGCTTTGGAGAGGTTTCATAAACAACTCCCAATTTATGTACTAACCTTCTTTTTTCCATTTGTGCATAATTTGAAATTATTCCATTTGTAAGGGCACTATTGCTCATTACTATTACTTCTCCATTAATACTTCTTATCCTTGAGGATCTTACTCCCACTCTCTCAACCATTCCCAGGACCCCATCAGATTTAATAAACTCACCTTTTTGAAAAGGCTTGTCAAGCAAAATTGTTATATATTCAAAAAACTCCTGAACTGGATCTTTCAAAGCTAACCCTGCTCCAATTCCGCCTGCACTTAGTAAAGCCCAAATTGCAGTCATTTGAACGCCTATATTTTGTAAGAAAAATATTGTACCAATAGTCCATGTTAATGCTTTTATCAAAGGCGTTAGTGAAGATACCATTGAACTAATTGATGAATCATTAATTTTTGATGTAGATTCTGTTAAAGATCTGATTAAAAATTTGTTAAGAGCTTTTATAATGATTACCAATATAAATAATTTAAGAATATTCAATAAGACAGAAATAAAAGTTATTTCATCTGCAAAAAAATAGTCAATTGAAAAATAAAATGAGAGGAGGAAACCTACAGGCTTTATAATCCCAGAGATCACCTCAAAAATAAAATCATCGAAATTTGTTTTTGTCCTTTTGGAGATCTTTTTAAAAAATATTTTTGAAAGTTTAGAAATTATTATCGACAATAAAATTCCAATAAAAAAAATAGATATTGCCAGAACGAAGTTTTCAGTGACTAATTTAATATTTTCAGTGACTAATTTCATATTTAAATAAAACCTAAAAATTTATCTCTAATAAAATTTTAAATTATCTCTAAACAACAAACCAGTCTAAAATTTCTTTTAACTCATTATTATGTTTCTAATTTCTTTAAATTCTTCCCTATCCGCAGTTTTGCATAATTCAAAAATTATTGATTCAGTAGTTGTCAAGGCTGCTCCACTATGGGTCATTCTTTGTAAGGCTATTTCATGATCTAGCATATTTCGACTGCCCATGGCATCTGATATAAGAATAACGTCAAATCCTTTTCTTAAACAATCTAAAACTGTTTGTTGAATACAAATATGAGTTTCAATTCCGCAAACTATTAAATTTGTAATTTTATTATTTTTAAGTTCTTTTAAAAATTCTTCTATATTAGCTAGGCTAAAGTCCATCTTTTCAATTTTTTTATGTCCAGTTATAGGCAATAATTCAGGGATCGTTGGTCCTAATTTGAATGGGTTCTGTTCTGATATAAATATGTTTTCTTCTAAGATTTGGTAAGCAGCAACAAGCTTTCTGACGTTTTTTACTACTGAATCTTTATTAAAAATAGGCCTTATTATTTTTTCCTGAATATCAATAATTACTAATGCGTTTACTCTCATTGATAATTTATCAGAAGAGTTTTCGTGATCCTTCATTTTTTCTATATTTAAAATATATTCAACATTATAATTTAAAGAAATTTAGTAAATATTTTAAATAAAAAAGTTGTCTTACTCTCATCAAGAGTTATTATTGAGAATAGCCATGAGTTAATTCTTGTCATTATCCTCTCAATACAATGTCATTTCATCTCCTCTTGGTGATGGTTTACATAAAGATGGGAAGAGGTTAACCCCTCAAAGGCTTAAGGTTCTTAATTTATTTGAAAACATTGGTTCTGGGAAGCATCTTAGTGCTGAAGAAGTTCATGAAAAGTTAGTTAAATCAAGTTCTAAAGTTTCACTTGCAACTATTTACAGGACTTTGAGACTTTTAGTACAAATGGGCTTGCTTCATGAATTAGAACTCAGTGAGGGCGGACATAGATATGAATTACTTAGTAATGACACTCCTGATCATCATCATTTGATTTGTATTAGGTGTGGAAGAACAGAAGAATTCGAAAATGACGAAGTTTTAAAAGCAGGTAAAGTTGCAGCAAAAGTTAATGGTTTTAAACTAATTGAATCCTCTTTAAATGTGAGAGCTATATGTCCCAATTGCATCTAGCAGGTTTTAACTTAAAGTCCCTCCACAACTTGACCCAGCACCTGCAGTGCAGGCAAAACAATGTTCTTTTACAGCCACTCCGTAGTCAAAAGTAAATGATTCATTCAATAGATCAAAAAGTGTCTTTGGTCCTTTGTTCTCTCGGAAATTTATCTGTTGGTTAAAGTCACAATCATAAATTTCTCCTAACCAATTTACGCTAATTGTCTTTTTACACATAAGATTATCTAAATTTTTTTCATTAAAATTTTCTTTTAGTAATTTGTAATAAGTATTTAGTTTCCCTTCTCTTCTAAGAGATTCTTCATATCTATTTATTGGCATATTAGTTATTATGTATAAATTATTAAAAACGATATTGTATTTTTCGAATAGAATTTTTTTATAATTCTTCTCCAATATTTCCTGAGAAGGAGGAAGAATTGGGCTTACAGGATTGTAAACAAGATTTAATTGTAATCCATTTTCTTTTTTCCCATACCCTAAATCATTAAGAATTTTTATGGCATTAATACTTTTCTCAAAAACGCCAAAACCCCTTTGAAAATCAACATTATTTTTTTCATAACACGGTAGCGAAGCAGTAACGATCACTTTATTTTTTGCAAGAAATTGAGGAAGATCTTCATAACCTTCTTCAAAAAAAATTGTCAAATTGCACCTATCAATAATATCAACTTGTTTTGTGCTCAAGCTGGTTATTAAGTTTTTAAATTCTGGGTGAAGTTCTGGCGCACCACCTGTAATATCTAAAGTCTTGATTTTGTATTTTTCAATTATCTTTGGAATAAGAGATATCATTTCATTGGACATCTTTTCAGTCCTTAGGGGACTCGAATTGACATGACAATGCTTACAAGCCTGATTGCATTTATAACCTATATTAATTTGCAATGTTTCTATAGGTTCTTTATATATTGAAGGGAATTTTTCTTTCATGAATCTATTATTTATAAATTGTCATTCGAAAATAAAAAAGTCAACTATTTTTTTTAAAGTTTGATCTCTCATTAGCAAGTTCAATAAACCAACTTATATATTCTTTGGGACCATTTTTAAAAACTATGTCAAATTTTAAGTTGTCATGAACATCACTGATCCCCATTAAACCAGTTTTTTTTGTAGAGGGTCTTTCAACTTCACCAGAACTACTATCTACAAAAATTATTTTATTCTTAATCCCAAATTCATCACCTAATATTTGTATTAATTCAAGGAAAGACCTGTCACTTCCTCCTCTTGAATAACTTTTTTCATCATTATTTTTTTTTGATGTAACTGTGTCGCCAACTCCTACAATCAGAGGCATATCTTCTTTTTGAATGGTTCTTTTGCATAAATCAATTTTTTCTTTAACAGAATTTGGAGAGTTTCTAAAATTAAAATTTCTTCCAAAAGGAGCTTTACCAGTTTTATCTGCAATAAATTTATTTAAAAGAAATAAAACTCCAGAATCTTTAACTGCTCCCTTGATAAGTAATTGTATGTCTGTTGATCCGATATCATCTTGAGAAGAAAGCTTAATTGTTTCTCTGCCATTTTTATTACCTAAATTTGGTGAAATATGAAGGAAAAATGAGTTTTTGAGGCCTTCTGATTCAGCTTTTAAGATGATTTCATTCATCATTTTTTCAAAACTAATTTGAATAAGCTTTCTTTTATCAGAATCTTTGTGAACTAAATCAAATAGACTATTGAAATTAATCGTTGGTGAGAAGCGTGTTTCACATATTGATTTTACTGCGTGAAAATTGATATCCTCTTGGCTAAGTTCAGGAAAAATATTCTTAACTATAAAATTAAATTTTGGTCTTATTAGACTAGGCACTTTAGATAAAAAAGTTAGTTCTTTTTCTGAGACTCCTTCAAAACTTATTTTACCTTTGTTGTCTTGATACTCTACTCCACAGGCTGCTAAACCTCTTAAATATAGTGCTTTGTTTTTAGGCTCAGTAGTGCTCTTTAAACTTCTTTCTATTATTCTGTTAACCCCTCTTGGACCTTCATGTTCCCCGCAAGTTAATACAAAGAATTCCTCGGCAAACTTTTTTACTGCATAGATATATTTTGACTCTAACTTTCTAGTCATTGGATCTTTAACTAAAGGGATACAAACCCCATCAATATCTTGAATAATTAAGATATTTTTAGAAGAAATTAATTGTTTTTGTGCCTTTAAATTACTTGCCATATATTCCATATTTATAATTATTTATCTTTAAATTTAATTTTCATTTTTCATAAAAATTATAAATTAAAAAATTCAATATTTAAAATAAATAATTTGCTATGGTCAAGAATTGCTTTAATGTAGAAAAATATTGGTATGGGTAAGAAATTAAAAAAATCATGAAGAATCTCCAAAAATGAAGAATAATTTCATTGATAACATAAATGATAAAAAGTATTTTTATTCATTGATTAAAAATATAGAGAATAGCAAAGTTGGATTTTACAGTGTTGGTTTATATCCTGCATCATTAGCATATAACTGTGCTATGCATGGGAGTTCAAAAAATATTCTCTTAGCTCCTAGGGAAGATAGAGATTTGTTAGGTGCTTTCTCAAATGATGTTCTTTCTGATATGGATAATGAGACTGTAGAAAAGATTAAGAGGATGGGACATTATTCATCAGAAGGAATAAGAAAGTCTTTTGATCTAAAAGATCTTCTATTGGGATGCGAAATAGTTATTCTTGCTTCAAATAGTAATCATATACAAGATGATGTTAAACATGCTTTAGAACTTAGAAAAACTTTAAAAAGAGAAAATGTGGTTCTTGGATGTCTAGTCGGTTCTTTTTGTATAGATAATGAGAGTAAAAATCCCATTATTCTCTGTAATAAATATCCAAATTTAGCTTTTTTTACAGGATTTCATCGTCATGGGGCCTTACGAAATCCTAATGATAGTTTTACTGCAAATTTCTGCCATCCTGATGCCCTAACTGCTTTAATAGGAGCTCGTATTTTGAATCAATTGTCACCGAAAATTCAAGTTTCTCCTGGAGTTCATAATATTGAATGTCAATATATAAAATCAATAAAAAATATCTCATCCATATTTGCAGGTTTTATAAACAACTTTCATTCCGATAAGCCAGGAATGTTGCCTAGCATTAATACAATTTTATTGACTCAATGTTTAGATCAGGCCGCTTCAGTATCATTCCAAGTTAGGAAAGAAAATAAATTAGAGAACAAATATCTTTCATTAAAAGAACTTGGTTATGGTGAAGAAATAATTAGTGCAAAGGAAATAATTAATGACAAATCTTGTGAAAAAGGAGATTATACTTTCTCTCAGTTAAATGCTGTTAAGGCTGATGTCTTAGGGAGCATGACTCTACCAACCGAAGGAAAACCAACAAGGAATTTTCAGGCAGGACAAGTTTTATCAGATATGGTTTTACAACTCAAAAGATGTCCAAAAGATGTCTCAGAATTTGTAGATTGGTGTAACAAATACTCTCTCAGTCAAGGAGGTTTAGAAGGTCTAAAATCCTTAAAATTTTGGCCAGACATTTATAAAAAATTCAAAATCAAAAATAATAATTGTTCAATGATTAATTTGATTTATTTATGCTTTAATGCTAATTCAGAAGAAAAAAAAGAAATTTATAAGGTTTTAATTAGTTCAGAAGAAATCACTAATTTTTGCCAAGAATCTGTGAAGTCTGAATTATCTTTAGAACTAAATGAAAAATTAAAAGGAGATTATCTTTTTAATGATATTGAGATGTTTTACAAGGAATATTTAATTGACAAAGAGGAAAATGATCTTAAAAATAATGATTCTAGTAATCAAATTTCTAAAAAAAATCCAAGTTATATTAATTTATTAAAAATAATAAATAATTATTTTAATAATTGATTATTTGTTGAATTTGCAAAAAACTAAGTTTTTCCATTTATTTACTAATCTTAATTGCAGGGTTAGAATATTTATGGTTTTAAAAGGTTTTTTTGAAAAAGGAATTATCACATCGTTCTCATGAACTGAAAGCTCTTGGTTGGAATCAAGAAGATTTAACAAGATACGAAGATTTATGGGACTATAGTCAAAGATGGGGATTAATAAATTTAGAAAGAGAAGACAGACAGTTTTTAAAGAAAGCAGAAAAGTTACTCCCAAAGATTCAAAATAAAAAGATATCCGTTAAAAAAACTATTGAAGAAAAATCATATTATTTATGGTTAAATTTTTACCTAGATGAAATAAATATTTTTTGTAATTCTAATCTCCCAAAAAATAAACATGGTGTCTGGACACTCTTAATTGAAGAAGAAATACAACTTCTTAAGGAATTTAAACCAGTTATGGGTCTTCCAGATACTTTAAAGGCCAAGAATCTATTCGAAAATAGAAAACAGCTCATAAATAAAGCGTTTAGCGAATTTGACGCTAAAAATAACGATAGCGTCTTCAACTTTGATGAGGTTTTAAACAACTCTAAAAAAGATGTTGGTAAGAATTGGAAATCAATTACTGAAAAAGATCCTGAGGCTAATAAAACTTTTCCAATAATTGAATCTGCAAATATTGAGAAACTCAGATCAGCGATAAAAGAGAATTTGAGCTCATATATGGTAGAAAATTACCCCTCATTAAAAAAGGATTTATAAATATTTATCTTTTTTTTGTTTTTTTTTTGGACTTTTCTAAGTTAAATAGATAATAGGATTATTTTAAAAATTTTGAGCAACCAAAAGTTCGAGACACTTCAGTTACATGCAGGCCAAGTTCCTGATCCAACTACAAATTCTAGAGCAGTACCTATTTATCAAACTAGTTCATATGTCTTTGATAATGCAGAGCATGGAGCGAATCTTTTTGGATTAAAAGAATTTGGAAATATTTATACTCGACTTATGAACCCCACCACAGATGTCTTCGAAAAGAGGATGGCAGCTTTGGAGGGAGGAATGGCAGCACTTGCGACATCATCAGGACAAGCTGCTCAATTCTTGGCAATCGTGAACTGCATGACAGCAGGGGATAATTTTGTCTCTACATCTTTTCTATATGGTGGGACCTACAATCAATTTAAAGTACAATTTCCAAGATTAGGAATAGAAGTTAAATTTGCAGATGGTGATAGCATCGATAGTTTTAGAAATAAAATTGATGATAAAACCAAAGCAATATATGTCGAATCAATGGGAAATCCTCGGTTCAACATTCCAGATTTTGATGGACTTTCTGCTTTGGCAAAGGAAAATGGAATTCCTTTAATAGTTGATAATACCCTAGGTGCTGGTGGTGCTTTAATAAGACCAATTGATTTTGGAGCCGATATTGTTGTAGAAAGTGCAACGAAATGGATCGGTGGACATGGAACAAGTATCGGAGGGGTTATTGTTGATGCCGGAACCTTTGACTGGGGAAATGGTAAATTCCCATTAATGAGTGAGCCAAGCGCTGCTTATCATGGGCTCGTTCATTGGGACGCTTTTGGTTTCGGTAGTGATATCTGCAAATCTTTGGGAGTACCTGATGATAGAAATATCGCTTTTGCGTTAAGAGCAAGACTTGAATGCCTGAGAGACTGGGGTTCAGCTCAAAGTCCTTTTAATTCGTTTTTGTTATTGCAGGGTCTGGAAACTCTAAGTTTAAGAATAGAAAGACAAACTTCTAATGCTCTTGAATTAGCAAAATGGTTAGATTCTAATTCTAATGTAAGTAGTGTTAATTACCCAGGCCTAGAATCTGATCCATATTACTCAAGTGCCAAAAAATATACTACTGGAAGGGGAATGGGTTGCATGCTTATGTTCTCTCTTAATGGGGGTTATGAAAATGCAGTCAAATTTATTGATTCCTTAAAATTAGCGAGCCACCTCGCTAATGTGGGGGATTCAAAAACATTAGTAATTCATCCTGCTTCAACAACTCATCAGCAATTATCTGAAGAAGAACAATTATCTGCAGGCGTTACTCCTACGATGGTAAGAGTTTCTGTAGGAATTGAGCATATTGATGATATAAAAGGAGATTTCGAACAAGCACTTTCACAAATCACATAGGAAAGGAGATTTATTGGCTTTAATAATTCCTAGTAACTATCACAAGATTAGTGATGTTGAGAAAAATCATATATCTTGGATCGAACCAGAATTGGCAAAAAGACAGGATATACGTCCTCTTAGGATTGGTATTTTAAATATCATGCCTCTTGGTAAGCAATATGAATTTAACTTACTACATCCACTTGGTTTATCTCCTCTTCAAATTGAGCCAGTTTGGATAAGGCTTGAAACTCACTCTTATAAAACATGGGATCTTAATCATCTAAATAATCTATACATAACTTGGGAAGAAGCAAATAATCCAGAACCTTTAGACGGAATCATTATTACTGGAGCACCTATTGAGCACCTAGCCTTTGAGGAGGTTAAGTATTGGGATGAATTTGTGAAAATTGTAAATGAAGCCAGAAATTCTTGTGCGAGTACTCTTGGATTATGTTGGGCGGGCTTTGCGCTAGCTTATTTGGCAGGGGTTGATAAGCAAGTTTTTGATAGGAAATTATTTGGGGTATTTCCTTTAAAAAGTCTTGTTCCTGGACACCCTTTGATGGGTACACAAGATGATGAATTTATATGTCCTCAAAGTAGATTTGCGGGATTGCCAGATTTAGAAATGGAGAAGGCGCAAAAAGAAGGGAAATTGAATTTGTTGGCTTATGGAGAAAACGTCGGATATACAATATTTGAATCTCATGATCAAAAACAACTTATGCATTTAGGTCATCCTGAATATACGGTGCATAGAATTATTAGCGAAATTGAAAGAGACAAAGAAAAGGGAGATGTTCCCCCTCCTAAAAATTTCGATCCAAATAGTTCAAAAACTGCTTGGAGATCTCATAGGAATTTGCTTTTTCAGCAATGGCTTTGGTTTTGTTATCAACAAGTTAGTCTTAATTAACTTTTTTAATGACTACTTTCCATACCACCTAGTCTTTCAAATAAGTTAAGACTCTCTTTATTTAATCCTACAATTTCCACTTTAGAACCACCATTCTGGAATTTTCTAATAATTTGCTCAAGAGCTACAACGCCACTTTGATCCCAAATATGAGCTAAGGACATATCAATCACTATATTTTCTGGATGGTCATAAATATCAAACCCTTGCAGAAAATAAATTTTACTTACAAAAAATAATTGTCCCTTTACTTTGTAAATAGTAAAATTCTTTTCTTTTGTTCTTGAGACAGTAATAACTTTTGCGACTTTTCTACTGAAAAGGATTGCCGCTAATGCAACTCCTGCAATAACTCCAAGTGCAAGATTATGAGGTTTTGTAAGCATGGTAACTGCAAAAGTCATAAGCATTACAGCAGTGTCACTTTTAGGAATCTTTCCAATATTTCTTAATCCATTTATATCAGCAGTACTTATTGCGATAGTTATCATAATTGCTACTAAAGCAGCCATTGGGATAGCTCCAATCCAAGTCTTCAAGAGGATTATCATAATTAGTAGAGATATGCCTGAGGAGAGGGTTGATAATCTAGATTTACCACCATTTTCACTATTCATAACAGATTGCCCAACCAAGGCACATCCTGCCATTCCACCAAATAAGGATGCCACAATATTCGCAATCCCCTGTCCTCTTGCTTCTTTATTTTTATTGGAACTTGTATCAGTTACATCGTCTAATATGTCCTGAGTTAAAAAGGTTTCCATTAAACCCACAAGAGATATTGCCAGTGAGGTCGGTAAAATTATCCCTAATGTTTCAAGACTAAATGGTACTTTCCCATTTTCTATTGATCCAAAAGGAAGAGAAATAGTTGGTAATCCATCAGGCAATTTACCCAAATCGCTAACTGTTGGGACATCTAGATTAAAAAATATGCTTATAAGAGTAATTACTACTATTGCGATAAGTTGAGATGGGACTATTTTCGTGATTTTTGGAAGCCCATAGATAATTACTAATCCTAGGATTACAAGAATCCAAACTACTGGAATCTGAGAGTTAACTGGATATTGACTTATTGTTTGTTCAACTAATCCTTTTGATTCTTTAATACCTATTCCTAACTGAGGTAGTTGTGCTTGAAATATTAAAAGTGCTAGTGCATTTACAAATCCACTTAATACTCCTGTTGGCACGAATCTCATTTGGTAGGCAAGTCTTAGATATCCCCAAAGAATTTGGAATATCCCAGTTAATATTCCAGCTGCAATGAGATATGAGATTCCTAATCCAGGAGCTTGTGATTCTCCATAAGCAACAAGTCCTGTCATTAAAAGAGCTGTTGAACCTGTAGCCGAAGTGATCATACCCCTTCTTCCTCCAACAATCGCAATTGTTATAGATAAGCAAAATGCGCCAAAGAGTCCAACTTTAGGATCTACACCAGCTATACCTGAAAAAGCAATTGCTTCTGGGATCATTGCAAAAGCGACAACTAAGCCAGATAGAATATTTGACTTTGGATCATCTAACCAATTTTTAGATAAATATCTTGAGAAATTTGACATTTTAAGTTTCTTTATAATTAAAAAGTTACCTTATAAAGGAGGCAAAATTCCTTGTGGATCAAAAATTTTCTTTAAAGTTTTTAACTCATTTATTCTATTCCCAAAAGCTAATGTAAGTTCCTCCTCATGAGAATTTAAATGATTATGCAATTGAGCCAAGTGAATATTCGGATAAAAACTTTTAAGTTTATTCCATGAGTTATACATCCATTCCATCACGACTTTTTTTTCATGAAGATCATGTTTTTCCCATGATGCATATATCCATGGTTTCCAAGTACTTTTTCTATGAACAAAAAAGCTTGAGCCATGATTTAACTTTTTAGTTTTGCAACCTAGTTGTTGAGAAGCAACATAACAGGAATTATTAGGTTTATTATCCATTATTTCATTCAAGCACTTTATAAAAATTGGGATATCATTTTTTAAATCTTCTCCAAGAAGACTAATAACCTCAGAATGGTTGTTTGGATTCAGCTCATATAAATTCAGTTCCTTTGGGAAGAAAGTTATTTTGTTAAAGCTCTCATGAATTTTTTTTTCTAGAGCAGGAAATTTGTCTAGAGGCATTAAGTATTCTTCTGTTATTTTATCCTCTAAATTTTTTTTGAGTTCAGCAAAAACATATATATAAATTTTTTGGGCATAAATCCATTGAAGACTAATATTTTCTGGAAATTTCTCTGATAGTTGTATTATTTCTGAAAGTTCATTTAGATTTACAAATCCTTCAATAACTTTAATTGGATTAGATTGGATAGTCTTAAGTTCTATCTCTGTAACGATTGAGAAGAAGGGTGCTGCCCCTTTAATGGCCTCCCAAATTAATTGTTTTTCTGGATTTATTTGATTTTTTTTTAAAGAGATAAATGTGCCATTGCCCAAGAAACATTTTATTGATTCAATATTATCAATTGCTAGTCCGTAAGTTCTACTAAGCGGACTTACACCACCTGTAAGTATATAGCCTGCTCCAGGAAGTTTAGAAAGTCCGATAGGAAAACTTCGATTATTTTTCTGTAAATGATTTATTAGATCCCCCATTATTACTCCACCTCCAATTGTTACTGAATTGCTCTCTAGATCTAGGTGAATTTTGTTGTAATTTTTTCTTAGATCAAGTGTTGTAAGACCATTTTTAGCACAGCTAGAAGTTGTACCTCCACTGCATACGCATAAGTGCTGGAATCCTTTCATGGAAGAATTATTTTCATTGAATAAGTAATCGTCAACGTCATAAATCAAATCCTTAAACTTGGCGTCCTTTGAGTTGATATTGGGAATTTCAAGTAGGTTATTATTTTTTTTCACTACATAATAATGTTCCTTACTATCATGGTATAAGTAATAACCTAATTTTGGATAATTTAGATTCCAAGTTAAATAACCAAGTCGCGATTCTTATTTGTGGACACGGGAGTAGAAATAAACTAGCCATCACTGAATTTGAAGAATTAACCAAACTCATTCAAAAGAGATATCCAAGCATATTAGTTGGATATGGTTTCTTGGAGTTTGCTAAACCTTCACTTGTCGATGCTCTAGACAAACTAAAAGAAAATTCTATAAAAAAAGTAATTGCAATACCTGCAATGCTTTTTGCTGCGGGACATGTAAAAAATGATATACCTAGCTTGCTTATGAATTATTCAAGTAAAACAGGTATTGAAATAATTTATGGAAGAGAATTAGGTATTAATAATTTAATGATTAGTGCAGCTTGTGAAAGAGTAAAAGATGTATTCAAGCAAAATAATACTCTCAAACCTGAAGAATCATTATTAGTTGTTGTTGGAAGAGGCTCTTCTGACCCAGATGCGAATTCCAATGTTTCCAAAATTACGAGGATGATTGTAGAGGGTATTGGTCTAGGGTGGGGGGAAACAGTTTTTTCTGGAGTGACTTTCCCTCTTGTTGAACCTGGGTTGAAAAATGTTGTGAGACTTGGTTATAAAAATATAATTATTTTCCCTTATTTCCTTTTTTCAGGAGTGCTTGTTACGAGAATAAAAAGGCAAAGTGATCTAGTTGCGATTAACAATCCACATATTTCATTTATACATGCAAAATATCTTTCATCACAGTCTTATGTTGTCGAAACTTTTGTAGAGAGGATTGAAGAGATTCTTAATGATGAGGATAAGAATTTTATGAATTGCTCCACTTGTAAATATAGATCAAATTTATTTGGCTTTGAAAAAGAAGTTGGAATGGCTCAAGAAAGTCATCATGATCATGTAGAGGGTTTGGGTCTAAGCTGCGATTTATGTGATCTTGAATGTAATGGTGCTTGTGAGGAACAAAATCCAATCCCAATTCATAACAAAGAAAAATCCAATTTATTAGAAAGTGATTTCGTAGAACATGAAAACTTAGAATCTCACCAACACGAACATAATCACCACCACAACCATAGTATTTATCCAAATGCAAAACACCCCTTAGGCCCTGTCACGCTTCGTCTATCTAATGAAGATCAAATCTTAAGAAATTCCGTTGAAAATAACTGAATCAACTGTCTCTTTCTCGCCTGAGTCTTAATAGACTCGGTATATATAAGTATTACTAATATAAATTTTTAAAAGTATTTTTAGTTTAATTTTCCACAACTTACGGGTTGTTTTCCACGTCCAAATCCACATTGGTTTAATAATGCCAGTATTTTTTAAAAAAAACAGGACTTCAACATTATTATTGACTTTTCTTTTATAACTTATCAATTTCCTTATTTAAAAAGTATATTTTCATAGATTTAATTTATAACATGAGTCTCATTTGATAATTGAAAAAGTTTAGTTCCTAATTTTTTTTGACTTTTAATTAAAAAAACATAATGATAGTTCGGTAGGAAATATAAATTTATGGATCAAATCAGTCAGACCAATCTATCCGATGTTAAATTCGAGGAAAGTTCTTTAAACAATGTTTCTCTTGAAACAGAGCTTTCAGAGACTCTTTATAGAAGTATGAAAGACTTTGTTCTAAGTAATCCAACCTGGGATCAATATAAGCTTATAAATTCAGCATTAGCTACTTTCCTCGTTCAAAATGGATGTACTGATAATTCTGTATCAGAGATTTATTTAAACCAATTATTTACACCCTCTAAGTCTTTTTAATATTTAAACAAGCTCTTCTACTTAATGCCATCATTGTAAGCGTAGGACTCTGCCAAGAAGACGTAGGCCAGCACGCTCCATCTAGTACAAGTACATTTTTACATCTCCATAATCTATTGAACTTATCAAGTACACTATTCTCTTCCTCAAATCCCATTGGTGCTCCCCCCACTTCATGAATGTAATATCCTGGAGGAGGAGGATTGTCTGAAAGTGAGATCAAATTTTTTGTAAATAAACTTCCTAAGGGGATATTAACTAGTTCATCAATATTTTTTATTTCTCCATTTGCAGCTTCTATTGATTTTTGTATTGTGTTTGCCATATGTCTTGCCATATTTAACTCGTTCTGACCCCATTCAAATTCAATGTAGGGAATTGGAATACCCCACTTATCAGTTTTTCTTGAAAGGGAAACTGAGTTTTTTTCCTTAGGAAGTACCTCGCCATGCGCGATAAGAAATCCAATGGATGTATTTGGATCTTTTTGCAAAAATTTAGGTATCCCTAATCTATCAATTGCTCCCCAGATTCCATACCCTCTATTGAAATCTATGATATCTTTTTTTGGTAAATTTGAACCAAATGGAATAAAAAAGCTGCCTGCTCCAGAAAGATCAGGAGGATTATCTAATTGTTTCCCTGGGTTTTTTATTTTCGGGACTGAAAAAAATCTACAGATAGATATATGATCCATGAGGTATTTACCTAATTTCCCAGAATTATCTTTAAAACCTGACGAATTTGATTCATGTTCTGAGTTCAGAAGTATTCTCAGTGTTGAAATTGTTGATGCGCAAAGAAGAATTAAATCACAATTTAATTTTTCTTTGTATCCATTTTCTAGGTTTATGATCGTTAGATTTGATGCAAGCTCAGTTCTTTTGTTAATTTCAAAAGACTCCACAATACAATTAGAGATTATTTGTACATTCCCAGTATCTAAAGCTTTTTTTAAAGTGCTTCCTATACTCGAAGACTTTGGCCATTTTTTTTCTTTAACTGATGAATTACGGTCAAATCCCCTTGATTGGATGAAAGGGTAGTTTAATTTTGATTTAACTTTCCTGCCAAAATCATTTTCGTTTTCTGTAAGAGGAATTTCTCCTATATATTTTCCATTTGGAACTTCCTTTACATCATCTTTTCGTCCATATATTCCACAGAAATTTTCAATGAAATCATAGTGAGGGGCAAGGTCATTGTATGAAATAGGCCAGTTTGGTCCTAATCCATCTTTTTTGGCGGGATGAAAGTCTTCTGAAGAAAATCTTAATGTTATACCTCCCCAAGTTAATGATCTCCCCCCAATTTGTTTCCCCTGAGTCCAAAGGAAAGGTTTCTTCTTTGGGAATTCATAGGGGTGTTCTAATTCATTAGAATATAAATCTGGATTATTTTTCCAATAACCAGGATGTTGACACTGCTTAGAATGCTTTTTTGTTAAAACTCCGGAGACTCTCTTTAAGGTGCTTATTGGTTCATGATTGCTAGCTTCATTCCTTTTAACTTGTGGTCCGGCTTCTATTACTAATACTTTTATACCCTGTTCTGCCAATGTAAGTGCTGCTATACCCCCTGTTGCTCCAGAACCGACGACAATTGCATCATAGGGATTTATATTCAAAATTATATTCGAGCTTTGTTTTTAAATAAATATAGCATTCAGTAAATAATTAACTTCTAGATTTCAACGTAGGAAGTTAGAATTTTACTAATAAGTTAACCAAAATAAATGAGACTTTTAACTTTAACTCTTCTAATGTTTGTTTTAACCTTCCCTTCTATAGGATTTGCAGCATTGGATTATGGTAAACAATCCTTAGTGGGGGTAGATTTCTCTGGATCTGATTTAAAAGGAGCAACTTTTTATTTAACTGATTTACAAGACGCGAATTTATCAGATTGTGATCTTCAAAATGCAACTTTATATGGAGCAAAATTGAAAAATACTAATTTAAGTGATTCTAATTTAAGAGAAGTAACTTTAGATTCGGCTGTCCTAGATGGAACAGATTTATCAAATACTAATTTAGAGGATTCTTTTGCTTATAGTACACAGTTTGAAAATGTAAAAATTCAAGGCGCTGACTTCACAAATGTTTTCTTGCCAAAAGATGTTGCCAGGAAATTTTGTGAGAATGCATCTGGTACTAATCCCTTTACAAATAGAGAGACTAGGGAAACTTTAGAGTGTGATTATATTTAAATTTATGCACAAAGTATTTCTTTTTTGATTTTTCTTTGCTGGTAAAGTGATTTACCAACTGGCCAACCTAAAGTAGATAAATGCCTCATCAAAGAACTTGAATATTTGAAATTAAGGTTTTCTGAATATTCGATTCCAAGTTCCTTTAAAGTATTCACTAAAAGTAATAGCTCTTTCTTTTGACCCTTTTTTCTGCCCAATATTATAAATGGCTCACTCCATAATTTGTTATCTAAAGCACCTTCATTTTCAGCAAAACCTAATTTAATATAATTACTTCCTTCAAAATAAAGTGTATAAATTATCCCAACCTTTAATTTATTAGAATAAGTATCTACATTGAAAGCTCTTGGTCTTAATAATTGGTATACTTTTTTGAATTTTTTATTGTTCATGATTAATAAGTTTTATTATGAGCTATTTCGAATTTCTCCAATAGATTGTTTACCTCGGCTAAAGCAATCCTCTTTTGACAAGCTGAGTCATATCTACTTACTGCTACTGAAGGGATTGAACCTTTGCTTTTCATTTCCCTTATGCCAGTTTCTAAACACTGAAAAGCGACGCTCGACAGATCACGGCCTTCTGCTGCAGCCCATACCTTCAAAAGATAAGTAAGATTTGATGGTACAGAGATTTGTACCTTGTTTGAATTTGAAGCATTTAATGCAATATCATCCAGACTAATTTCTTTGGAGGAGATAGTTTCTTTTACTTTTTTTTTCAAATTTTTTACTTGGCTTATTACGTCCTCTTTATTTCTAATTTTTTGATCAATTTCAAATAACTCTTCTTCTGAATTTATTAATGCTTCTAATGCCCATTTAGCATCATCTTTAGCAATAGCTGTGCTATCGAGCCATTCATCTCTTAATTTTGACCAATTACTGGACATAAGCTTTATGCAGTAATTCTACAATATATCAATCTATATTGATTGTCTACAGAATGTATTTAGATTGTATTTAGATTATAATAATTAAATTAAACTCATTTTATGCGTTCTACACATCTTGCTAAAAAAAAATGACTAAAAATTGGCAAATTAAAAAAAATCTTAAAATAGAGTTCCAGTGCTAGTTCTATAGTTAATTTCTTCTTAATTTCTGTTAACTGAGTATGATTTAATAAATTAATTCGACTCATCTCCAAAAATTTGTTTAATCCTTATTATTTGAAGAAGTTTTAGAGCATTTAATCTCTTTCAATTAGTTCAATTTTATATCCATCAGGATCTTCAACAAAAGCCAAGACAGTTGAGCTATTTTTCATTGTTTTAGGTTTGGTAGTTATTTTACAACCATTATTTTCTAATTCTTGGCAAATAAAATTAATATCTTTTACTCCAATTGCTATATGACCATACTTGTCTCCAAGCTCATAGTCGTCTGACTTTTTATCCCAGTTATAAGTTAATTCAATTACAGTATTCTCTTTTTCTGAACCGTAACCCACAAATGCCAAAGTAAATTTTCCATGAGGATATTCCTTTTTTCTTATTAAATTCATTCCTAATCTATTTACGTAGAAATCGAGAGATTTATCTAAATCACCAACTCTCAACATTGTATGAAGGATGCGCATCTTGAATTATGAACCTAAATCTATTATCCAATATTTAATAGCCATATGATAAAATTTACAGTTTCAAGACTAAGTCGCAATTTAAGTTCAGAAAATTTAGGTTAAGATATTACTAGTCTTCTCATAGATTATTGGATCAAATATTCCAGAGACTCTCATCAGCATTTATATATACTTTGCCGCTAAAGGCCGCAATACCTTTTGGATATTTTTTGTTTTATAAATATTCTTTTTTAAAAATTTTAGAGATTCTTACTTTCCCAATAGCGATAATTGAACAATCATTACCTTTTGGCGGGTTTTTATTATTCATAATTTTGTTTGCAGGATTAGTAAGAAATCCTAAAGTCCCCTATTTTGTAAGATATAACTCATGCCAAGCATTACTTCTTGATATTGCCCTGATAATAACTTCATACCTTTTGAGAATATTTCCAATAGTGGAGCTTGGCTCAATAATTTTTGTATTCATTCTCTGCATTTTTATTTATTCAATTTCTCAATGTATGTTTGGAGTTGAACCTGAAATACCCTTAATTAGTAAATCAGCAAGAATGCAAATTTAAAAAAGGTTTTTAACTAGTAAATTTTTTCAGCAATTATTCAGTATTGATTCCCATCTTTGTTGATTTGCTTTTATTACTTCCATTGGTGGTTGAGTTCCCTCTATTTCAAATGCTTTAATTAATGATTTATTAGCTAATAAACCCAGTTTTGCTGCTTCTCTTTGCCTAGAACATACTTTTTCTCTTGAGCCATCTTTAAGACTATTTTCAATTTCTTTAAGAATTTGGCTAGCTTCATTTGACTTAGAATAAAAATCATTCATATAAACATCAAGTGCGGTACTGCCCAACATATGAATTGGAGAGATAATTGAAAATAAGCACACTATAAAACTTTTAAAAATGAATATTTTCATGAGAATTTTTAGAAATTTTTTTGCCTGACCTTTTTAATATTAAAAAAAAAGCAAGAACACTTATAGTTCCAGATGGACCTATTAAAACATGCCAAAATTGATCTCCACTAGTTGCGAGATTTGTTCCAAAGAAAGTTGTAAAAATAATGCCAAATATTGGGTAAAGGATTAAAACCCAATCTTTAAAGATTCTTTGCCAATTTATTATTAGAAAGATACTTACTATTACTTGAAAAAAAAGAGCAATCGTCTTGCCAAATAATAAATATGAGATTATTGAACAAAAAGAAATGTAAAGGTTTGTTGTTTGAAAAATTTTATTTTTTATAACTGATATTGATAAACATGTTAGGCCTAAAGATAGAAAAGAATAAAATAACCAATTAAATAACGATGAGTGATCAACGTAAATCCAAGAAGTTTGGGTATGATCAATCATTTCAGCAATTGAGGCTAATCCTAAAAAAATAAAACCGAAAGGTATAAATTTGTTGTTACTTAAATGTTTGAATTTATTAAAAGATTTTATTCCCAATATTATGGGGATAACCGCTGCTTGAATATGTGCTATTAATAAAATTGAAAAAAACAAAATAAATTCTCAAACTAAATATCATTAATTTTAAATAAAAGAAAAAGGGTCAAATTATTTGAGGAGAGATATATACCATTGCCCAACAAGAATGATTAATATAGTAAGAACAAAAGGGAAAGCAGGATATCTTGATTGAAAATTAGCAGGTGGCCAAGGAGACCAAGATATTAATCTGCCCTGAGGTTCAGCGGGAATCAACCTTTTTTTTGATTTTTGGGATAATGAATTATTTGTGGCGAAGCCTTTGCTCATAGTAAATAAATAATTTTTTTATCTTAACAAGAGAGTAATAAAATAGCGCTTATTTAATATATTTGCCTTTTGGTACTTTTTTATTAGTAAGGAGGGGTTAGGGTTCAAAACTATGGAGTTCCTGCATGCAAGCAAGTTTTAAATCTATTTGTTTTCATTTTATAGCAGATAATTTGATGTACTTTAACTAACACAGCTCATCTGGGTTTAAACATTTTTCTTTTTTAAAACCCAACTTTAGTTATTTTTTTAAATTAAATTAAACCAAATTTTTATATAATCAACTTAAATTTTGTCTTTTTCTTAAGGTTAATACTCTATCTCTAAAAATTAAAAATGAAACTATACTAGGAATAACTCCTAAAAACCAACCAACTGCATAGGCAGAATCCTCTGAAACTAGGATGCCGCTAAAGGCCAAAATTACAATTATTACCAATAAGAACAAGACAATAGGAATTATAAATAAAGTTGGCTTCCAATATTTGTAATATATGCCATAAATCACTGAAACAATTAAAGTCCCCAATGTTCCTAAAAAGGCTGAGAGTGCATATAAACAAGCCATTAATACTAAATTGCAATTAGCAAGTTTATTATCTGAATCATTCTTATCAATTTGAGTCATTAATCCTAGTAAAAGTTGTAAAGATAATAAGTCAAAAAGAAGAAAGATTGCAACCTATGAAGATAATTCCTTAATTAAATTCCTTAAATCCCATAGTAAATCACTAGTAAAAATTTGAGAATGTATGAATTTTACCGAGATCTTTGATTACGCTAAGTTTCTAGAATTCTTCAAAACTTGATTGAAAATTATGATTTAAATCAATTTAAAAGCCAATGAAACTAATTACAACTTCTGAAAATGTTTTGATAGGGAGAGGATGCTTAGATAATTCGGATAAATTTAAATGTAAAACTTAATAATTACTAGGCTTAACACCAACCATAAATTCCACTGATTTTTGTAAAGCTATAGTACTCCAAATTGCAAAAATAACATCTATGAATATTAACGCCCCACCAGAAACAAGTCCTATAAAGAATGATATTATTCCACCCCATAGGATAATTTCGGGCAAGCTCTCCAATGGAGGGTTCAGACCATTTCTCATTGGAGAATTATTTCCTCCACTTTTCCTGGATATAGATGCAGCATCTCTTGCGACTTTATAATTAAAGTAGATAGAAGCCGCAGAACAAGTAATTATTGTAAGAAAAATTGCTAATCCAGGATCAACGCTCGTTAATCCAACATTATTTTTATTTTTTTTAATAGCATTCAGCCAGTCCCCAAGCAACACAAAATAGTAAAAACCACATGTAAAGATTAAGAATAGGGCCACTTTACCCTGATCACGATATTTTAATGACGAAGAATCTAATGAGTTTGAAAGCTCATTAGTTACATTACCTTTTGGTTTTATTAAACTGTTAAATTTACTACTGTCTTTAACAACTAAAGCGGTTCCACAGTACTCACATGAGATAACATCGCTTTTATTAATCGCTCCACAATTTGGACACTTTGTTCCCATGACTTATTAAAGGATCTTGGTTAGATTAATTCAAAATTGTTAGTCTTTCAATCAAATTTCTTAATTTTAATATTTTCGATTAAATTGTATCTAGAAATAAAACTAAAGAATGTATGAGTAATAAATTAAAAATAACTAGCAAAAAATTTACGAATTTAAGCTATCTTTTACCATTATCATTGACTTCATATTTATTTTTCAAACAAAAATTTCCTTGGCTTCCAGGATACAGCTGTCCAATAAGGCACGCAACTGGGGTGCCATGTCCTTCTTGTTTTTTAACAAGATCAATTTGCGCAAGTTTAGGAGGTGATATTTTTAATGCATTCAAAATTCATCTTTTTGGCCCTCCTTTGGCGATATTGTTAATTATGTGGTCGATATTATCTTTGAGAAGAAAAACGCTTTTAAAAATAAATTTTAAAAGCAAATTTTTTCATATTGGATTCTTTTTCTTTTTAATGTATTGGTTTTATAGATTAATAATGTATTTTTCATTAGGAGTAAAAGTTTTCCCTGACTTTTAGGTTAAATTACTTAACATATTTTTTTAGTGTGAAAAGTAAATTATCTTCATTATTAATTTTTTCAACTTGTTCCATTATTGTTTTAGATTTCTCACTTCTAAAAAATGAACTGTAAGGTAGTATGTTTCTAATTCTTTTAATTTCGTTCTGAATTTTAATAGAGTTTTCAAATTTAATTTCTATTTGGTCTAAATATACTTCCCATAAATCTCTTGATTCAATTGAAAAATTCCTCTCTGATGATCTTTCAAGAAATTTTTCCTCTAATTGCTCATTACTATAATCAAATAAACCTGTTAAGAAGAAGCTTGCTATTGTTGAAAATATAATAAAAATGGTAGGAATTAAATTCTTTTCTTCAAAGGAAAACTCAACTAGTATTGATAAGGTTGAAACTAAAAGACAGATAAGCAACCCTCTAGTTTTTGCGTTCTTAACAATTGGATCATATTCTGAGCCAGATATAAGATTTTTTACATTAAAAACTGTTAGTCCTGAAGATACAAAATAGAAAAATGTCGGAACTAATTTAAAACTTTCTTCAAAATCCTTACCGAGATAAATAGCAATTAAGAGAGCCCAAAAACCCAATAGAGGTAGAAAAAATACGTAAAATTCTTTTTTTGCAATTTTAGTCATAGAAAATTAAATAATATTTAAAGTTGATTTAATAACTCAAGTTTTTTATCTTGATATTCTTTCTCTGTAATCAATCCAGAGTCAAACAACTTCTTAATTTTTAAAAGCTTTTCTTCTATATTATCAGGTCCATTAGATTGATTATTATTAAGATTCGGATTAGTATTTTGGTTTATTGTATTAGCCATCTGTTGGCCTGCGCCTAAACCCATACCAAGTCCCAAACCTCCAGACAACAAGGTTCCAGATATTCCTGATTCATTCTCTGCAGCTGCCTGAAGAGCGTCAAAGCTTCGTTCTGTTTGATAGAAATTACCTGAATCTTTTGCAGCATTAGCTCTTAATTTCAATGAAGCAGCATCTCCTAAACTGCTTTTAAGTTTTTTATATTCTTCACATTTCTCATCCACTTCTAATGATTCTATATAAAAGTCAAATAAATCTAACCCAAATCTACTAAATTCATCAAAAAGGGAATCCTGAACATTTTTAGAGATATTTCTTAGTTCTGTAGAAATAGTAAAAATATCAGCCTTTTTATCTACAATAGTATCTGCTACCTCCTCTTTAAGATTTCTTACTAAAAGTGGAACTAATTTTTGCTTTAACTCGAGTTTAGAAAGACTTTGATTTTTCCCAACTAGTTGAACTATCAATGATGCTGCATCTGATATTTTTAATGCGTACGACCCATAAGAGGTCATTGGGAGTATTAAACCATATGTATTATCTTTAACCTGTAATCTTGTCCCCCACTTATAATCAAAGGACGCGACTTTGCTAGCAAACCAGATCTCTACAATAATTGGACTACCTCCTTTAAAAGACCTTGATATGAGACCTTCTAGTCCTGGTATGTTGCCTGATTCAATAAGATGTCTCCCTGGTTTAAAGATATTAAGTAGTTGGCCATTTTCAAATAATAAGGCTTCTTCATTTTCATGGACTATTATTTGAGAACCAATTGTTATTGAATTTATGGGTGATTTCCAAATAAGAAAATCAGTATTAGATTTATTTTGTATGGTTGATATTGACATATTTAGTTTTTTATTATTCTACTTTAAAAAAATAAAAAGTAAGAATTTCAGAGTTTATTAATAATTAGTTGATAAATTTTGTAAGAATTTATTGATAAAGTGAAATCCATATCAATTTATGAATTTTTAATAAACTAAAGTACCAAATAGGGAGAGTTATTATCCATTCAAAAATTTTGCCAAAAAAGTGAGATTGCTAAATGTTGCGCTTTAATTGCTAAACATAAAACTTTTTGAAAATATTTTGAAGACAGAGGGGGTGTTAGTTGAGATAATTTCACTAAAAATTGTCAGATACTTACTAACAGGCATATTTTTATAAAAAGGTTAAATCCCCCGCCTCACTCTTATACTTCGAAATTGTATATTGGTCAAAAATGATATTATTTAAGAACTTAATGGAACAAAATGTATAAGAAATTAGGAATATTAATCTTTTTTATTTTTTGTGCAAATTTATCAAATAAAATCAAGGCAGATTTTTTTCAGGAAGTTCAACCAAAAGATGGGTCTGAGTTTTTTCTTTACGGTGGTGCTGCTGGAGTGGCGAATACTTTATGCCAAATATTTGTCGATAATAAGATTTCTATTAATTATGCCAAAAGAACTAAAACCGATTATGTTAACTATTTTAAGGAAAAAAGCAAAAGACAATACGATATTGCAAATGCAGGTTTTAATGATGGAATATCCTCAATGGAACAACAAGGTAATATATTCAAAAAATGTTCTTTTTTAAAATCAAACTGATTAAGTTGCTCTTATAGAAAAAAAGAACAATTATTAATTTTAAAAATCGAACCCATTCCCCCAACTCTTCTTAATTTAAAGATATGCATTCATAAAGACTTCGAATACTCTCTGATTGAGATTTGAAGTCTTTTGGAGAGTTAATATTTCCAGTATTGACTTTTAAAGATGTTTTATCTAAATAATAAACTTTATAGTAATCAATATCTCTAACTGTAAAACTCCCACCTAATACAATTTCTTCCTTATTTTCCCATAAAATTTCTAGTGGGAACTCCCTCAAACTTTGCGTAACCCATAAGAAATTATTTCTCCTTCTGACCAATTTAAAAGATTTACTATTATTTATACCGTAGAAACATCTATACTCACTAGAAAATACTTTATTGGTTGATAAAAAGAATATGATAATTAAAAATATTAAAGTCTTTTTTCTTGCAAAGAATTTATTTCGCATAAAAGAGTTTATTCAAATTTAATACATTCCTCCAACACTTTCAAAATTCCGCCAACACTTTTAATCAAAATTCTGATAATGGAGTACATACTCTGACACTAAGGGGAGCAGTTTTTTAAGAAAAAGATGGATTATTTTTTGAAAATACTTATATTTTAAAAATTTTGACACTCTCTGAACACAGCAGACACTATCAGGGACGAATATTTGAACGGAGGGGGTGGGATTCGAACCCACGGTACCCTTGCAGATACGCTAGTTTTCAAGATTAGGTGATCTTTTGTTATATCAAGGGATTTAGTGGTTTTAATGAAACAATTTTGCCACTTTTGTTCCACTTTAATTTTTTAAAAAACTAATTAATAAATATGTTTGATTGTTCTATCCAACTTGTAAGCGTTTCATTTAAATACCCATCCTTTTTCTGTACAAGTTCCATAGCCACTATAATTTCTTGGAGACAATGTTTGAGTCTCTCGAGCTTCCTTAATAACTGCTTCTGAACACCAATACAAATTTGGAGTTTTCATAATTCCTTCTTTAACTATTTTTGCGGGAATATCAGTTTTAATAAAGCATGCTCCATCAATTCGCATATCGCATCCATCTTTAGATGCACTTACACGGGAGTTAGTGAAATAGTAGAAAAAACCATCGTCATCTAATGTTCCTGAGTAGGAGTGAGGAGGTCTTGTGTGAACATAATAAATACGTTCTTTTTCTGCCAATACTGGGCTAGAAAATAATAGAAGTGCAAGCAGTAAACGTTTCATTTAATTTTTGTATTCTCAACTAACTTATAAGACAAATAACAAACAGGGGGAATTAAAATTAATAAAGGATTTATGAGAAAAACACGAATAATAAAATATAGACCCAAATAAAAAGTTCCATTAGCCAATAATGCAGCTGAACTTGCTTTAAAAACTTTCTTAAAACTTAGTTTTTTAGTATTCTTCAACTCGGTTCTAGTTGTAAGCATCCAAATAACTATTAAAAGGCAATAGCCAACATATTTATCTAATTTATATGGGTCTGGCGGAGTACTTCTAAAAATTGCAAGAGCAATAATAACTGTAAAAAAACCTATTACCCAACAAAATTTATCTACTTGTTTATTATTATTTCCCATTAGAAAAGAGGGTTTTATCCCTCCAATTTTAGATCGACTGTCAACCAAATTATTCTTTTATAGTTGTGCCGAATCTGTGCCACTTTTCTTAATCTGATTACATGAAATAACGCGAAATCTAATGAATTATCGTCAAAAATAAAGAGCCACAAAAAAACTCCCTTAGGAGTAATTTTTATAAAAGTCAGTTGTAGACAACGGAGGGGGTGGGATTCGAACCCACGGTGCCCTTGCAGACACGCTAGTTTTCAAGACTAGAGCCTTAAACCACTCGACCACCCCTCCAGGGTTAGATATTTTGTTTTGACTTTTGAATTATAGCAGTATTGAGTTACAGAAAAGTTTTCTAATTTAGTAGATATTTAAAAATAAAAATATGGTTTTTGATTTTATTTTACTAAGAGTGTTTAAATAGGTTTTTTTATTGAAAAATGGTCTCTATGTGGTCTCCACATTTATATTTAATAATTTATTTTTACTCCCTTTGGAAAGTCCAATTTTTCACACGTTAAAAGAGTCTTATCTTCTGGAGCTTCTACACTATAACTTGTATATGTCATAGCTTTTAAATCAATTAAATATCTTTGATCTGGATATTTTAGGGTTTTTTCTGACTCTAAAATTTTTAAAATATTATTCTTAATTTTTGATTTATAAGTAAAAACATCACCATCAGATCTCCATTCATTCAAAGGAATGATTTCATTTAAAAAAACATCATAATCATAAAGTTTGCCATTTGAAGGATTATAAATCCAAGGTAAAGAGGCCCATTTTTCTTCAAAAGATGCAATTTTGAAGTCTTCCACGGTACTGCAGAAAATACTCTCTAATTTTGGTTTACCTATAAAATTCTTTATGAATGATATGGATTTTGACCATTGTTCTCTTGGAAGTCTAGTCTCATAAATTTTGGCATTAACAGCACTAGGGAAGGCAAGAACAGCTAATAAAGTAATTAAAAATCTTTTCACAAAAAGAGAATATAATTTTTCCTTATTTTATATAAGAGTTCAAAATTAACAAATATTTTTAATGGTCTCTTTCTGGTCTCCTTGTCTTGATAGCTATTTTTGATTATCAATATTGTCTTATTAAGAAATTAGTTATATAAATGCTTTTTAAGAATCTTAAAAATTTTATTTAGTCGAGACTCTTTAGTTTTCAAGAATAGAGCCTTAAACCACTCGACCACCCCTCCTTGGGTCTATTCAATTTTTTTGAACTCGATAATTTTAGCATAGGAAGTTAGTCGTAGGTTAGAAAATTTTATGACCAAAATACTTATCCTAAAAAAAATTAATTAACTTTTCAACTTTAAAGTAAAGACTGTTGATGAGTCCTCATTAGTGATAATTAAAAGTAATCTGGCCAAGAAATTTATTAATAAAAATAAGTTTTGGATTTAATATCAACAATAACTCTAGTATTTGTAACTTCTACATGTTATGAATAAGTATTACTACTCTTTTAGTTAATTTTAAAAACAATCAAAAAAATGTCTTATTTCGAAAATTTAGGTACTCAATTTGATGGATTTGTATCATCAATTAAAAAAAGAGATCAAATTTATATTTTGCCTCCGATATCTTTTCTGCTCAGCTTTTTGTGTATATTTACCGGATTAACTAATTTATTTTTAAGCATCCTATATTTAATTAACATTTCTTTCTTTGCTTATATTGTTAGAGATAGTTATTCAATACGAAAGGAGAATATTTTCCCACTACTAATTATTTGTATTAGTATCATCTTCACTTCGATTCAAATGATCTCTGTACTTGATGCTTTGGCTAAACTTGCTGCTCTTGGTAAAATGTTTTCTTACTAAAAAATTTCAAACATATAATTCTTTATTAATAATTCTAAGAAAAGTTGAAATAAATAGATTTATCTATTTAAAAAATATGTCAAGAACTTAATTCATATTCAAATTCTAAAAAATTTCCAATTATAAATTTGAAAAATTGACAACTTAACCTCGTGAAAAAAATGTAGATTAATATCTAAACTGATCAGAAAAGATAAATACTTTAATTACTTGTTAATAATTATGTTTTAAAATTAAATTACTAACCCATTGAAAGTCCTATACCTATTAAAGATACTGTAATTAAAAATGTTGCTGAAGAAATAATTGTCCCAATAATTGCAGTAATCCGTTCTCTAGTTTTTTGTAAAATCCCAACAATACCTAATCCAATAGCTAAAAGATCTAGAAATACAAATCCGAAAATAAACAAACCCAAAATAATTGCTCCTGCAGATTCCTCATCTATTCCTCCATAAGTATTTGATTCCATAACACCTGCAATTAGAAAAACTATAAATAAACCTATAGCAGTAAATATGGAAATTAATAATGAAGCGATTCCTAATTTTGATTGACCTTTTCTTTCCATAAACAAAAAACTCTTTTGTGTAGATTAACCCAAATAACTTTGTTTATAAAAATATTTTTTAGATTCTGTATATTTTAAAATATTTAGCGCACACTGAATTTTGAAAAATTGAGACAAAAATCTTTTAAGGAGTACCTTTGTAAACAACTTTCAAATCAGTTGGTAAAATTTAGTTAAATTTAGTTGGAATGATTAGTTCTTTTAACCACTTGACCAGTCTCCTGGTATTTAATTTTATTTAAAATTTTAATAAAGTTTGTAAACGTCAAAATAACTACATAACCAAAATAAAATGTCCTTATTCTTTATTTTTTATTTAAGTCTTGAAATATTAGCTAACTCAGATTTCTCCTCGACACATATTAAGAATTGTTATGACGGTGATACCTGCATAACGATTTATGGGGAGAAGCTAAGATTAGCTTGTATAGATACTCCCGAATTAAAAGGTAAGAATTCTGATCTTGAAAAAGCAAAAGAGGCTAGGGACTTTCTTAATCAATTGGTAGCAAATAAAAAAGTATCAATAAAAAGAATTACGAAAGATAGATACGGTAGAACTGTAGCTGAGATTTTTAAAGATGATATCAATATTCAAGAATTAATAGTCAATAAAGGATATGGAAAGATCTATAAAAAGTATTCATACCAGTGTGAATGGGCAAAATGAATATAAAAATATTGCACTGTTTTTTATGAATCCTTAAATTATGGATTAATTATTTTATCCAAAGTTTACATTTTGTTGAAACAAACCAAATAAGTTGTTACCAATTATGGCGGCGATTATTAAAACTAAGGCAACTATGGCGAAAAGAGCACTTACATCCTTAATGTCATAAGGTGCTTTAAATAAAGGTTTCTGATCTGCCATGGTTATGGGATGTATAAGTGCAAATAATTTTAGTTTAATGCTTGTTAGATGTACTAAGTGATTTTTAATTTTCTAATATTAGACAATAAAAAAGCCACTAAAAGTGGCTTTTTTATTATTGGACAAATGAGCTAGCTTGTATAAGCTTTACCTCTGTATGTTAATTCGATGTGCTGCTTCTTAGCTGCTGCTTTGCTCTGGACGTACTTTTGTCCTCTGTAAATTAGAGTCATTTTTAAGCTCCGGTTTCGCTTAAGTCCCCGTTCCATGGCTTAAGTCGATTTGCGGCTTGCTAAACGCAAGTTGAACGTTTTGGTAGCGGTTGCTACATATTTATATTATCATCTAGGAAAATTATATGTCTACGTTTTTAATAAATAAACTTAATACTTTAATTATGAAATTAGGCTTATAAAAAAAATTCTATATTTATCTTTTAATATAGTCTCTTGCAGGTTACATTTTGTTCGTTTTTAAGAAGTATTTTTTATTTAATGAGCTTTTAAATGTAAAATTCTTAGGATTATAAAATTTGTTTAATGTTTTCTAAAAGCAAAAAACCTACACTAAAAAAATCTGCCATAGCTGAAGAGACTCCATTATTTGCTCAATTACTACCATTCGCAAATAAAATGAATGATAAAGTTCAATTGGTCAATGCTTTGGCTTTTACTTTTATTATGGGATTCTCAATTTTTGGAATTGCATTATGGAGACTCTCAGCCCTGACTTAATTATTTAATTTTTGCAAAGCATCAATTTTTGATTCTTTATCTTTAATTATTGTTATTAACCACTTAGAGGCAACTCCTCTAGATATTGATCTATTCTTTAGAAATTCACATATGTAGATGTGAAGATTTTTTTCATTTTTGGAATTAAATTTTTCTGCAAAGTCTAATATCTCTTTTTCTGATGTTCTCTTTCTTAGTTCATCCACCAAGGCATGACTAGAGGAATCATTAAATAAGTTCCCAATATGTAAGCTTAATGTCATAAATAATTTATGTCTCTATTTAAGAGTTAGCCATAAATTAAATTTTTAAAAACTAATTTATATTTTTTATTAACAAATAATTTAGTATTTAATCTTTAGGTTTAGCCAATGGCAGTAAGCACTTATCTGAATCACAACCTGCTGGTCCTGCTTCAGATAGTTCTCCAACATCATATTTATTAAGAGCGTCAAAGAAATCATTATTAACTTTCCTTTCTATTACTTTATTTTGTAATGATATATATTCCTCTTTACTTATTGGTTCAAAAGGTAATCTCGGGAAAGTAGCATTGGCACTAAATCGAGCTAGTAATGCAGCTGAAATATATCCCTCATTATTTTCTATTGCATTATGAATAGCTTTAGCTAAATCTTTGATTTCATTTTCTCTAAATTCTAAGGTTGCAGAGGTATTATGTTCTGTATAAAATTTTTGGACTTGCATATAAAAATCAAACTGAGCTAATGCTGAAAAATTATTGATATCTATTTGATCTGCACCATCTATATTTGCCCAACTAACTTCTGTGGGGATTTCAACTAGCCATTCTGTGCATCTTGGATCAAATGGATTATCAAGCAAACAGCCATTTTCATCTTTATCAGATTGAGATGGAACAACTGAATAACCATAATCCATACAAGCTAAAGCGATTGGATCATTTTTTCGAAAAGTTATTCTTCTTATGAATCTTTGAGCCTTTGGAGGATGCCATCCTGGAGCTGCTCCAGTGAGAAGACTTTTAGTCCCTGCAGGCTGAACCGTTGTGCATCTATTTGGTCTTCTTAGATTATGTTTATCACAATATTCCCAGACAGTTTCTTTTACTATATTTCTCCAGGAATTTAGGAATTTTGCTTCCTTCTTTTTGAAAGCCTTACCTTCCTGGCTATTTGGCCTTCCTGCTTCCCACCATTTTAACCATGGTGTCCCAAATGCATGGACACAGAAATCAAATAATCCAGTGAAACTTACTCCTACAATCGGATCATATTCCCTACTTTTTCTGTAACGCTCAACTTCAAATTCATGATTTAGTAAGCACGCAACAGAAAGAGCTGCTGCTTTAAAAGCCTTTTTTTGCTCTTCAAAATTTTCTGGATCAATTTGATTTAAATGAACTTCAGCTAAATTACAGTGAAAATCATTTCCCAAGATCTCTCCACAAGGGTTGAGCCCATATCTGCTCATTCTGTGATTTAGCTCTTCTTCAGAAAACGGACCATAACTACTATTTATCCAATCTCTCGCTTCATCTTTCCCCTGTTCTGAGTAAATTTCAATAAATTCTTTTCTCAATTCATCATCGTTAAGAATATCTGCATTTGATCTTGCTATTGCTTCTGGAGCAAATTGAATAGCCCCCTCTCCTGAATGAAATTGCTTTGTGACAGCATCCAAGACAGTTTTGTAGGAGGGTTTTGTATGGTAAACCCTTGTATGGTTGGCCATCCTTAGAGCATCTTTTTCAGGATCTATTCTCCAATTACCATTCTCATCTTGACTCCATAGATTTTCTTTTGCCGATGCTGCTTCATCATCATTTGAGGCAAATTGTCTCATTCCGGCACTTCTTCTTATATTCCCCGCGACTATAGTTACTGCCGCTTCATCAATTAATAAACAACATTCTACTGTACTTAATTTCCTTCCTATTGCCTTTCCAAGAAGTGATGCGACTCTAGAGTAGAGATCTTTCAATTTAATGGGGTTTGCCATACCACCAAAACCTTTTAATGATTCTCCTGCAGGTCTAATATCTTCCAAATTAATATAAACATCAATTTCTCTTTCAAGACTTAGGTCGCTTGACGCCTCAAGAAGATATTTATAGCTATCTACCCAACCTCTTCTGCTATCTCCAACTTTGATAAAAAGATCTTTCCCTTTGATTTTTAATGATGACTTTTCTTCTCTTTGATTTTTAGGTGTTATTCCTACTTCACTAACTGATTTAATATTTATTTTGTTAATGACAGTAGGTAGTTTGTTTATGAAATGAGGCTCTATTATTGCACCAGTTCCACATCCCATCATTGCCAAGTCCATCATTAATGCGAAGGCTTCCCAATCAATTAAGTTTGTTGAGGTACAGTTGTATGCTCCTGAGAAATTTTGGTTCTTATTAATCCAAGGGGTTCCACCAATCCATAACCACCTCCCAGATGGTTGGGCTTTTTGGTTACTTTGCATCTCCCTCATTAAGGTCATTTCTTCATCAGAAAGTTTTCCTAATTCTTTTAATCCAGATAAATTTCTTTCACCTACTTCGCTCCAGTTTTCTCTTTTGCCGGAGGAAGTTTTTCTACTGTAAGACCTGAAAAAAACAGGATAAGCAGCAGGTGCTGTGTTTGGAAAATCATCTTTTTTAAGATTATTGGAGTTGCTCTCTGAAGAGGCTTTATTTGGTGCAACAGTCACGATAAAAGAATGTATGTAAATAACCCGTACTGGAAGAATAACTCTACCTGTGGCGTCTGCAACTATTCTTACCACTATTTAACGGTTTGTGTAGAATTATGTTTAATATGAAATCTTTTTTCAATTAAAGATATGGAGAGAATCCCAGAACCTGAACTAATGGAAAGAAAAGAGCAGGTCATTGCTTATGACGAAGCTGATTTTTCAAAAGGGGAAGTTAATCTAATTAATCAAATAGATCATTATCTTTTGAAAAAAAATATTTCTTTAAGTGAAAAAGATTTAATAGTTGATTTGGGATGCGGGCCAGGAAATATGTCTGAAAAGTTAGCAATAAAATGGCCTGATACTGAAGTAGTTGGAATAGATGGTTCTAAAGAGATGATTTTGAGAGCAGAATATAACAAAAAGATTTCTACTAATCCAAAAAATTTAAAAAATTTACGTTACATTTGTACTGATATCAAAGACATTAAATCAAATAATTTTTTATTTAAAAAAAAAATTACATTACTTGTAAGTAACAGTTTGATTCATCACATAACTCGTCTCGAAGATTTCTTTAACACTATAAGAATTTTGTCTAGTAATATAACTGTTAATTTTCACAAGGACTTAAAAAGGCCATTAGATGAAAAGTCTGCTCTAAGAATCAAAGCACAATGTTCAACTAAATATAACGAGATTTTAACTAATGATTATTATGCATCTTTAAGAGCTTCTTATACTTTTAAAGAGTTGAAAAATTTCACTTTAGAAAATGATCTATCCTCTTTAGATGTTTTTGAAGACGGTGATCAATATTTAGTAGTATATGGTAATGTTTAAAAACTAAGTGAAAGGCCCTTACTATATATAAATGAGCTTAGATACTAAAATTCTAAAAAATAAAGACATAATTGATGCGGTTAATAAAAGAAGAAATTTTGCCATTATTTCACACCCAGATGCGGGGAAAACGACTCTTACTGAAAAGCTTCTTTTATATGGAGGTGCCATCCAACAGGCAGGAGCAGTAAAGGCTAGGGGTAATCAGAGAAAAGCCACATCAGACTGGATGGAACTTGAAAAACAAAGAGGGATTTCAATCACATCAACTGTATTACAGTTTGAATATGAAAGATCAGTAATCAATCTATTAGATACACCAGGACACCAAGATTTCTCTGAAGATACTTACAGAACATTAGCTGCTGCTGATAATGCAGTTATGTTAGAAGATGCGGCTAAAGGACTAGAACCTCAAACTAGGAAGTTGTTTGAAGTTTGCAAGATGCGAAAAATACCAATATTTACTTTTATAAATAAAATGGATAGACCAGGGAGAGAGCCATTTTCTTTACTTGATGAAATTGAATCAGAACTTGGATTAAATACTTTACCTATTAACTGGCCAATTGGGAGTGGAGAGGAATTTAGAGGAGTTATTGACAGATTTTCGAGAGAGGTCGTTCTATTTGACAAAGCAGTGAGAGGGAAACAATCAAATGAGAAAAGATTAAGTCTAGAAGATAAAGAACTATCAAAATATGTAGAGAGAAATTTACTTGAAAACTCACTTGAAGAATTAGAGGTTCTTGATGAGGCAGGATCAAAATTTGAAAAAGAAAAAGTTTTTAGTGGATCTTTAACTCCAGTTTTCTTTGGATCTGCTATGACTAATTTTGGTGTTAGACCATTTTTGGATAGTTTTTTAGAAATGGCTCAAAAGCCAACTTCAAGAAATAGTAATAAAGGTGATATTGAGCCTGTAAGCGATGAATTTAGTGGGTTTGTTTTTAAGCTTCAGGCGAATATGGATCCAAAGCATAGAGATAGGGTTGCTTTTATAAGAGTTTGTAGTGGAAAATTTGAAAAGGATATGTCAGTTAAACATTCCAGAACTGGGAAAACAATAAGATTATCAAGACCACAAAAAATATTCGGGCAAGATAGAGCAGTCGTTGACGATGCCTTTCCTGGAGATGTTATTGGATTAAATAATCCAGGTATGTTTTCTATTGGAGATACTCTATATACTGGTACTCATTTGGAGTACGAAGGTATACCATCATTTAGTCCTGAAATATTTAGTTGGCTAAGAAATCCAAATCCCTCAGCATTTAAAAACTTTAGAAAGGGAGTCAATGAACTTCGTGAAGAAGGTGCTGTTCAGATTCTTTACGACTACGATGAGAGTAAAAGAGATCCAATACTCGCAGCTGTTGGTCAATTACAGTTGGAGGTAGTAACTCACAGGCTAAAAAGCGAATATGGTGTAGATGCAAACCTTGAATCAATGCCATATCAATTGGCAAGATGGGTCTCTGATGGATGGCCAGCTATTGAAAAACTTGGTAGAGTATTTAATTGTAAGGTAGTTAAAGATTGTTGGAATAGGCCAGTTATTCTTTTTAAAAATGAGTGGAATCTAAATCAATTTGTTGAAGATAATAATCAATTAAATTTAAACAAAGTTGCACCCGTTGTTAGTGGAGTCGAACCAATTGTTTTATAAAGCCTTAATGGATTATAAAATTAGTTAATCTGTTAGTATTGGTAAAAAATTTTGGATTCAAACAGCAGTAAAAACAATAATGAAAAGTCACCTTATGAAATCCTAGGTGTTAGAGAGGACGCTGCTTTTGAGGATATTCAAAAGGCTAGAGATCTTAAAGTTAAAGAGGCAGGTGAAGATTTAATTTTAAAAGCAAAAATAGAATCCTCCTTCGATCAATTACTCATGGGGAGTTTGAAAGCTAGACAATCAGGTAATGTAAGCTATGAAGCTGTAAGTGCCTCAAAAAAAGAAAAGCAAATTAATCAATTTACCAACAATAATTTTCCACTGCTTTCAAAGATTAAAAATTTAAATAATAACTCTAAGAACTCTAGTTTTTATAGTCTGCCAAAAATAACGCCCCCCTCATTTGATAATCTTTCAATAAAAATATCTTTTGGACTATTATTTTTGATTTTATTATTTATCAGTCCAGATTCTAATAGTAGACTCCTGCTCTCTATATCAACATTAATACTTACCTATACTCAAATTAAATCTGGTAAAAGATTTATAGGTTCTCTAGGATGGAGTGTTACCTTTCTTTCAATAGGATTAATATTCGGTGGATTACTTGAAACGAATTCTTTCATTCAGGAAATATCAAACAATTCTTTATCAATACAAAAAATTCAAAGTATTCCAGCCTTGGTTATTTTATGGCTAGGCGTAATTTTCTTATGATTTACTTTCTATCATCGATTGAATTTCTTCATAATTTATGTGATATTTATTCTTACAAAATTCACAAACCAATTCTGCCTTACCATCTTTTTTGAGGATGTCCTCCAATTCGTTCCTATCAAGCATTTTTATTGCATTCAAACTTCTTTGTTTGGAACACTTGCATTTAAAACTAACTGTTTGGGAACGAGCCTTCTCAGATATTGATTTATCGTCAATATCGGGGAATATATTTCTTATTAACGAAAGAAGATTATCTTTTGACTGAAATAGGTCTTCGCTAAAAGAATTAATTTCTTTACATCTTTCTTCAAGTAATGAAACTAATAAAGGGTCAGTGTCTTTTTTAGGCAAAACTTGAGCTAATAAGCCACCACTACAAATAATACTTTTATTTTGAATTTTTTCTCCAATGAATACAGCAGAAGGAGTTTGCTCTGAATGATATAAATATGAAGCTAAGTCTTCGGCAATATTCCCATTTACTAATTCAACAGTACTTGTAAAGGGCTCTCCAATTCCGCTATCTCTAATTACATTTAAATATCCTGTACCTAAGGCTTTTGTGAAATCAAAAGAATATTTATTATTATCTTTTTTGATTAAATCTAATTCTAAATCGGGATTCCCTACATAACCTCTAACTTTGCCGTCTCTCCCCGCATCGACTAGTAAACCCTTCAAAGGTCCGTCAGACCTAACTCTTAAAGTTACTCTCCCATGCATTATCTTCATCGAACTTGCTAAAAGCAGTGATGCACTAAATGCTCTTCCTAAGATACAGGTGGTTAAATAAGAAAGATTGTGTCTTTTTTTTGCTTCTAAGGAAGATTCTGTTGTTAAGACTGCAACTAATCTTATTCCCCCATTTGCTGCTGTAGCACGAACTATCCTATCATTCATGATTTTTTTAAAAGTTTTTGATTTTCCCTTTTTCCAGATTTAACATTCTAGATGGAATTCCATTAAATAAGGTAGGTTCATGAGTAACAATAATAATTGTATTTTTATTTTGTAGATCAAGAATTAAATTCTTCACATCATTTCTCATTGACAAGTCCAATCCAGCAGTTGGTTCATCAAGTAAAAGAATAGAGGGGTTTCTAATTAGCTGAACTGCTACAGCTAATCTTCTTTGTTGTCCGCCACTAAGTTGTTCTGGTGGTTGGGTAAGGTTTAAATCTTTCAGGCCAACCTTATTTAAAACTATTTCTATATTTTTTTCTCTTAAAGATTTATGGCCTACTTTTAATTCTTTTCCAATAGTTGAGCCTATAAAGTATCTTTCAGGAAATTGGAATACAACTCCACAAAACCATCTTCTTTGCCTAGGAGATAAAATTTTATTTTTCCAAGAAATTTCCCCTTTTTGGGGATTTGTTAGTCCGCTTATTATTTCGAGCAAGGTTGTTTTGCCAGAACCACTATTTCCGCAAATTAAAACAATTTCATTCTCATGAACTTTTAAATTAAGGTTATCAATTATTTTTCGTTCACCAGTTTGAGGCTGATAAGATATTTCCTTTAAGTCAAGCATTATTAATTAAGTTATAGGTATGATTTTTAATCTAGTAATAACTTATTTATAATAGCTATAGATATAAAAAGCTATTAGTCAATATGAATATTGTTTTTAGAGAAGTTGATCCTTTTAACTGTTGGATTTGGATAAGGTTTTTAGAATCCCCAACTCAAGATGAAAAAAATTATTTGGATGGTGTTTTTGATAGTTGGTACGTTTTAGGAAGATTAGGGGGATTTAATTCTGAAAATTTGCAAACTCATGAAGAGGGGTCAGATCTTAGTTGGATGTCCTACGATAATGAGCAAAAAAACGAATCTCTTCCTGCCTTAATGCATAATTTAGGAATTATGGAATATCAAAACCTTTGGGCTAGATGTTGGGTCGATTTCGGAACTTCAGATTCGCTTTCAATAGATATATTAATTAATTCTTTAAATGAGATATCAAATAATTATGTAAAAATTGAAGAGTTAATTTTTGGCGGCGAAAATAATGATTGGGCTATTGAAGAACATGAAGACTTGGTTTTTAAAGATTAAGTGCTTTAGATGGAAGATTTAACAAGACTAATTATTTCAGAAGAAAGAATTTTAAGTATAAAGAATAATAATTTAGAACTTACTAATGATGAGGCTCATTACATAAACAAAGTAATGAGGATAAAAACAGGTAAAGAAATATTTATAACAAATGGCTTGGGTTCATTATGGAAAGCTATAAAACTTAAAAATGATTGTTTAGAAATTAGTGAATTACAAAAGCCTTACTTATTTCAAGAACAAGAAATTTACTTATTGGGAATAGCTGTTGTTATACCAAAAAGCGGTTTTGAGGACATTTTGAAAATGTGTACTGAAATTGGAATTGATTTCATACAACCATTATTTTCAGAAAGACAGGTCAATAAAAATCTTAACTTTACCAGAAAAATTTTGAGATGGAATTCAATTATTAAAGAAGCGGTTGAGCAAAGCGAGAGATTATGGAAACCATCTATTTTAAAAAGTATGGATATTATTGAATGGATCAAAATTAGAGATAATAAAGAAAGAGTTTCAATATCGATAACTAGAGAAGATACTAGTTATGACTTAAATCAATGGTTAAAAAAACAACAAGAATTTATAAATAAAAAAGGAAGCATTTTCTGGAATGTTATTGGCCCTGAAGGAGGTTGGTCCTCAAGAGAAATTGATTTTTTTAATAAAAATAATAATACCTTTGTTAAACTCTCTGACAATATCTTAAGAACTTCAACAGCTAGTATTAATGCATCATCAATCCTAAATCAATGGAGAAATGATTTTAAATTAACTAAATAAAATGAGTTTAATTACAAATCAATTTTTTATAGGATTTTGCATAAATTTTATTTTGATTTGTATTTTTTGCAAGATTCCTTTGATGACAAAAAGTGGTTGGATAAGTGCAGGGATTTTAGGCTCCATTTTGTGGGGATGTTTAGATTGGCAGGGATGGATGTCAGTTGTAATTTATTTATTATTTGGATCTCTCGTCACCAAAATAGGGTTTAAATTTAAAAAAGAACAAGGAATAGCAGAAAAAAGAGGTGGTAAAAGAGGTCCTGAAAATGTTTGGGGCGCGGCAGCTACAGGATTATTTCTTGCCATTATGATCAAATTTAATGCTGCCAATGAAGTGATGTTTAAAATAGGATTTGCTGCAAGTTTTGCTTCAAAGTTAGCGGACACTTTTGGTAGCGAAATTGGAAAAAGGTTTGGAAAGAATACATATTTAATTACTTCCCTAAAAAAGGTTGAGAGAGGAACTGAAGGAGGAATAAGTTTAGAAGGAACATTAGCTAGTGTATTGGGATCAATACTTATGGCTTTTATAATGCTTCGTTTATCACTTATTTCTACAAACTACCACTTCATAATTGTTGCAGCATCGGGATTTTTGGCAACACTCTCTGAAAGTATTATTGGTGCCAGATTTCAAAATAAATATAACTTAAGTAATGAAATGGTAAATGCTATTCAGACAAGTATTGCTTCTGTTTTTGCTATCTTTGCTCTTATTTTATATTCATATTTTTTAAATTAAAAAATTTAAAAGAATTAGGATTCCTTCCATTTTTTAAGAACCTCCCAACTCTTCAGTCTTTGGAAAAGCCAGAAATGACCTTGGGAATTTAGATGAATTCCATCATGCGTAATCCAATTTTTACTCCTTTTATCAGAGTACATTTCTCTAAAAGTAGGAAGAAACGGAACATTCTGATTGAGGCATACTTCCTCCATTCTCCTTTCATAAGAATTACAAAAATCATTTGAGTACCATAGACATCCTGCAAACGGCATTTTGCTTTCATCGACTGGTGTTAAA
>QCLY01000002.1 GCA_003214195.1 Prochlorococcus sp. AG-418-G23 | reverse complement strand
AATATATGAGCGCATTTAATCAAGTTGTATCCTTTTATGAAAGATTAAAACAAGATTACGAAGAAAAAGGATTCACTGATAATTCAGAAGAACTCCTTGGAAATTATAAAAACTCATTTAATCTTTTTGAAGCAGAATTTGAAATCTAAATCGTATTTACCTCTTATAAGGTATTACTGGTATTTCTATGAATTGACCCTTTTGAAGATCTGATCTTTTTTCTTTCAGATTCTTAATGCAAGACAATACCCTTCTCTCTTTTTTGCAAAGTTTCTTTATTTTGTAATCAGTAAGTGAGTAGGATGCCTCCGACATTAGGAACAAAGTAAATAGAGATAATGTTAAATTTATTACTATTTTCATTGATTTCCTTTTTGATGGTTTAATTCTAAATTATAAAATTACTTATTATTGTAGATTTCTATCATTTGTTTTAATTGATCTTTACTTAAGTCTGTTGATATGAAGATTTCTTGTGCTGTTTTCCCCTTTCTTGCTATGGCTTTATAGCCGTTAATAGTTTTCACCGATAATCTAATTATCAGTTTAGATGATCTTCCTCTTACTCTTGATATTACCCCGGGAGTAATTGTCCTGATATTAATGTTGCGAGATAATTTTTGCAGTATTGGAATCAGACCTTCGATATTTGTACTGTGGTTGATTACAAGTCTTCCCACTTTGAAATTTTTTTTAATTCTATTTAGAAAATTGTGTATGTGAGAAAATTAATTTTAGCTAATTAATGATTAAAAAATTTTGAAGTTCTGTTATATTTGATTAAGTAATTTAAATTAAATGATCTATCAGATAGGATGGGCAGCATTAGCGGCAATTTTCACCTTTTCAATTGCAATGGTTGTTTGGGGAAGAAATGGTGACGGTTCTATTGATATATGATTTATTTTTGACTTATGAGGGCTATATAAGTAAATTACTTATCTTCACCTCATTCGTGCTACTTATATTAATAACTTTTGCTGTTATTTATATTACTTATGTTTCTTGGAAAGATAAAAAAAGATTAAAAAAGTAGATATTATTTTTAATTTTTTTTCTTATTCTTTAACTTGAGTTCTTCAATTAATTCTTTCGCTTGTACCATTTTTGATAAAGTACTTTTATAAATTCCTATATCTTTTTCTGCTTTATTAGTAGATAAGCTTAACTTCTCAAAAATATCAGAAATAATCTTATTAATCTCGCTTTCATTTTGATCTTTTAAATCTTTGGATTTTGAAATTAAAATATATAAACCTAAGTTCAGCATTCTTGAAGGATAAATTTTGGACTTAGTTTTATCTTTAAGTAACTTAACTAACTCTGTTGATGTTTTATTCTTATAATCTTCTTTAGATTTTTGGGAGATTTCTTTGATTTCACTGGACTCGAAATTGGTAGAGCTGCATATTGATTTAAAAAGAAGATCTAAATGTTGCTCAGGCTTATAACCTTTCATTAGTTCATTGAATGTTTCAGTCAGTCCAATACAAAACAGATGATCCTGTTCAAATTCATTTTGATGATTTAAAAGATTTAGTTCTACAAGCATTTCATCAACTATCTTTTTATATAAACCAGGTATGACGTAGGGGAATTGTTCATGAAATAACTTTTTGCTATCTGAAACAGTCAATTTTGCTTTCAATTTTTTATATGTAAACCTTAATAAGGTTAGCGTATGTTGACTCAATATCGTTAATATCTAATAAACAGATAAATATTATTATGATCCCTTTAGTTTTAGAAGAATCTGGCGGTAGTGAAAGAGTCTTTGATATCTACTCGAGATTGTTAAGAGAGAGAATAATCTTCTTGGGCGAACAAGTTACTAGTGAAACTGCTAATAGAATTGTTGCTCAATTATTATTTCTTGAAGCTGAAGATCCGGAAAAAGATATTTACATGTACATAAATTCACCAGGTGGATCTGTTTATGATGGTTTAGGTATCTTTGACACTATGCAACATGTAAAGCCAGATATTCATACAGTTTGTGTAGGTTTAGCTGCAAGCATGGGTGCTTTTTTGTTAGCAGCAGGGACTAAAGGGAAAAGAAGTAGCCTAAGGCATTCAAGAATTATGATACATCAACCTCTTGGAGGGGCTAGAGGTCAAGCAAGTGATATAAGAATTCAAGCAGATGAAATTTTGTATTTAAAAGAGCGTCTCAATACCGAATTGTCAGATAGGACTGGAAAAGATTATGAGACGATTAAAGAGGATACCGATAGAGATTTTTATATGTCTCCAAAAGAAGCAGTTGAATATGGGTTAATAGATTTAGTTTTAGATAAAAAACCTGTCACCTCTTAATTTAATAATTGAGGTGTTCTCTGTTTCTCAGGTATAGCTGTATATTTCGAGAGAATATTCACAAATTCTTCCCCATCTAGAGTCTCTTTCTCTATCAGAACGTCAACTATTTTATCCATAGCCTCTCTATTTTTGCTTACTATTGAATATGTTTCTTTATAACACTCTTTGACCATTAACCTTACACTTTCGTCAATTTGTTTAGAAATAGAATCAGACATATCACTTCTTGTCATCAAATCTCTACCAACAAAAACTTCTTGGTTTCCACCTTCTAAAGATATTGGCCCTAAATTACTCATGCCAAATCTAGTTACCATTTGACGAGCCATAGAGGCAACCTGTTGAAAATCACCACCTGCACCTGTTGTAATTTCACCTTTACCAAAAACGACATCCTCAGCAGCCCTTCCTCCTAATGCACCCATAATTCTAGCCTTTAATTGAGCTCTGCTAACCAAGGTTTGTTCATCATCTGGAGTAAACCAAGTCAATCCTTTAGCTTGTCCTCTAGGGATTACAGTTACTTTTTGAACAGGATCATGAGCTTTTACTAGTGACCCTATAAGAGCATGACCAACTTCATGATAAGCAATTAATCTTTTGCTTCTGCCATCTGTTAATGGTGAACCTTCCATACCTGCGACAATCCTATCGACCGAATCGTCGATCTCTAAAATACTTATAGAATCTTTTCTTCTCCTGGCAGTTAATATGGCAGCCTCATTTAATAAATTTGCTAAATCTGCGCCAGTAAAACCTGGTGTTCTTCTTGCAATGCTTTCAAGAGTCAAATCTTCTTGAAGTTTCTTATTTCTAGAATGTACTTTAAGTATTGAGAGTCTTCCCTTAATATCAGGAGCGTCAACAGTTACTTGCCTATCAAATCTCCCGGGTCTCATAAGAGCTGAATCTAAGACATCTGGTCTATTTGTAGCGGCAATTATTATTATGCCGCTATTACCTTCAAATCCATCCATTTCAGTGAGCAATTGATTAAGTGTTTGTTCTCTCTCGTCATTACCTCCACCAATACCTGCACCTCTTTGCCTTCCTACCGCATCAATTTCATCGATGAATATTAGACAGGGACTATTTTCTTTCGCTCTCTTGAAAAGATCTCTGACTCTACTCGCACCAACTCCAACAAACATTTCGACGAATTCAGACCCTGATAATGAAAAAAATGGAACTCCAGCCTCTCCAGCAATTGCCTTAGCTAAAAGAGTTTTCCCAGTTCCAGGAGGGCCGACTAACAAAACACCTTTTGGAATTCTTGCACCGACAGAGGTAAATTTTTCTGGCTTTTTCAGAAAAGTAACAACTTCTTGTAGATCCTGCTTGGCTTCATTAACACCTGCTACATCGTCGAAAACAACTCCTGTCTCAGCTTCCATAGCAAACCTTGCTTTTGTTTTCCCAAATTGCATTGCTTGACCAGGTCCTCCAGGCATACCATTTGATCTCCTCGCAAGTAAGATTAAACCTCCTATTAATAAGGCTGGGAAAAGTAAATTACCAAAAACACCTAGTGCTGGCGGTGCGGTTTTGATTGGATGAATATCAAAACTAATACCCTCGTTTTTTAAATTATTTATAAGTTCAGGTGTTAGGCCTGGAAGATCAACTCGTAACCTTTGAACTTTATTATCTAGATCTGAATCAATGGTCTCTATGACGGCATTTCTACCTCCTTCATAAATATCAACAGATGTGACCCTTCCTGATTTAATGTAGTCTAAAAATCTACCATAACTAACTCTGGCAACAGCGGAATTTCTTGGTGCAACAGTTGTTCCATTTGATTTTAGAGAATCAATATTGCTAGAGGATAAAAATTGATAAGAAAGTGCAATTACTAAAATTATTGGTAAAGCCCATAAAATTAATGTTTTAAGTTTTGGATTCATTAATTCATTTTTATTCGATTATTTTATTCTAGAATGAATCAGTGCATTTCGTTGGTGTTATCCCTAACTTTGTGCTTATATAACTCTTGAAAGTATTGGATTTATTAATGAAATTTGAGATTAAAGATAAGGTTAAGTTGATTGCACCAGTTTCCTACCTTAAGACTTCAGATAACATGCCTATGCTTAGACCACCTGATTTAGTTGCAATTGATGAAATTGGAGAAGTCACATCAATAAAATCTCCAGATACGGTTGAAGTGAAGTTTAGAAGAGGCTCTTTTTTAATAGATACTGATAAAATTGATAAGTTTTAATTTAGAACTTTTTATTCCATAAAGCACTAATTTCTAAACATATTTTTTTGTTCCCAGAAATACTCAAAAATGGTTTAGAAAAATATTTGGTTGTCAATTTAAGAACGTCTAAAGAAGAAATCTTATCTATTTTTGAATTTATATCTTTTTCTGAAATAGGATTTATGCCATAACTTATTAATTGCACGTTCCGCTGCAAAATTTCATCTAATGATTGGTTACTTAATAAGTAGGAACTTTTTAGTTTTTCTTTTGCTAAATATATTTCAGCATCGATTAGAGGTTTTAAAAGTAAATTTTCCCAAAGCGATGATAATAGTTCAAAAGCAAAAAGGGCATTCTTATTAGATACCGATAAGTAAACTAAAAATGGTGCATTTCCGATTCTGACAGGGTTAAATACGCCGAGATCGTAAGTAATGCCATTTTTTTCTCTAAAAAGTTTAAATAAAGCAGCGCTCATTCCATAAGATAAGTATGACTCCAAAACTTTAAGTGGTAAATATTCACTGCTTGTGCGAGAACAAGTTTGGTTCCCCAACATTATTATTGTTTGATTTGAATTATTAAGAATGTAGTCAAATCTATTAATCGGATTTAAATCATAATTTCTATGATCTGATTTCTCTTTTAATGATTTTTGATCAAAGGTTTCTAAATTCTTCCCATTGATTGCCAAATTATTTGTAATTAAATATTTTTCTCTTTTAATAAAATTTTTAAACTCATATAAAACGTCTTCATGGGTGATTTTTGAGACATCTTTTTCATTTCCAACTGTATTAAAAGCATAAGGGTGGTTGGAGTAAACAATTTTTTTCCATTTTTCAAAACAAACATTAAAGGGATTTTCTTTTTCTTTTTTAATCAAATTAATAGAAGACTTTTTTACTTTTTGAAATTCAATCTCCGAGAGAGTTGGCTTAGTAATTATTAGATCTAATAAAGGGATTAATTTACTGAAATGTTCATTAAGAGATTTAATACTAATCGAAATTCCATCCTCAAATATTTCCTGATTTAATTCAGCTCCAAGTGATTCAATATACTCTGAAAGTTCTAAATTGCTAAAGCCCTCGCATCCTCGTGTAAGTAATGAAGAAAGAATTTTGTTTATACCTTTTTTGCTAATACTATCCATATTGCTCCCACCGTCGATCCAAATAGAAGCAGTTGAAAAATTTCTTTTTTTATAATCTAAAAAATATTTTTTTAGCATTTATTAGGGGATGCAATTAAAGTAAATTTACCTTCTTTTATATATTGTGTGATCTCTTTAAAATTATCCAGATTACTCCAATATTCTAAATTACTTTCTAACTTATTAATTACAGATTTTCTGCCCCAGAGAAGTTCATTCCCAAAGAATGACGAAAGTTGAGTTGATGTCTCAAGATTAAAAAAATAATTACTTTTTACAATATTTACAGCTTTTTTTATTTCATCCAAAGTTAAGGTTTTATAATTTGATATTTCATTTATTGTTTTATTAATTTTCTCTTCTACCAAATAAATATCTTTATTTTCACAACTTGCTTCCAAAATAAATAACCCGCCTAATTCTCCAGCATTTACATCTACATATACTGATTCAACTAGATTATTATCTTCTTTTAGAATTTTTACCAACCTACTGTTTCTTCCTACAGATAATATGGAGGCTAATATTTCAAGTCCAACAATATTTTTTTGATCACTAAGGTTTGGGATAAACCAGGCCATAAATATTCTTGAAAACTCTAAATTATTAAACTTTATGATCTCTCTACTATTTCTTATTTTTAAGCAAGGTTTATTCTTTGAATTTAATAAATTTGGATCATTAAAAATTGGATTTTTATTTATACCAGATAGATCACTTTTTTCAATAGTTTTATAAATATCTTTTGAAAGATTACCTGCAATTGCAATACACAGTTTTTCAGAAGAATAATGTTTTCTGTGAAATTTTTGTAGGTCATTTATCTCTAAATTTAGAACACTTTCTTCTGTTCCAAGAATTGAGTTTCCGTAATTATGACCTTCCCAAACTCTTTTTAAAAAGTAATTAAATAATTTTTCTTCAGGCTGATCATTTTGTTGTTTTATTTCATCTATAACTACTCCTTTTTCTTTTATAAATTCATCAGTACTAAAATTTGGAGAAGCAATTATATTTGTCAAAAGAGCAAGTGATTCATTAAAGTTAATTGATGGAATGAGAACGTGATAATGTACGTCATCATATCCTGTTGAAGCATTGCTTAATCCTCCAAGCGATTCGATTTTATGATCAAATTCACCTGGCATTAATTTGTTAGAGCCTTTAAAAATCATGTGTTCTAAAAAATGAGCAGTGCCATTTTTATCAACTTCTTCAAATGAAGTACCTGCTTTGCACCAAATATCAATGCTAATTAGCGGCAATTCCTTGTTATCCACAAATACACATCTAGTTTTGCTTGAATGGGTATAGTAGTTAACTTCTCCTACATTCATTAAATTTCTCTCTTTAAATTCTATTTTGGTCATTTTTTATTTTGTTGTCTGAATCTTTAACTAAAACTAAATTAAAAGACCCTCTTATTTTGGACTTGTTACAAAATATTAGAGATCATAGAGCCATGCTTGATAACCTTGAGTGTATAAAAGTTGATCCAAAACTTACAAACATAATATCTAACGAAATAGGCAGAGAATTTTATATCGAAAACGAATTCCATAAAGCAAAAGGATTTAGAAAGCTTCATGTTGAGGTGGCAGAATTTTCAAGAAATCTTAAAATTTTACACTGTGTTTTTTTCCCTGATCCAAAGTTTGATATCCCAATATTTGGAATGGACTTAGTTAAAATTAATGATATTGTTTCAGCTGCTATTGTTGATTTATCTCCTTCATCAGAAAATCAGGGTAGTAAATATGATGAATTTCTCTCCGTAGTTGACAAAAGTTCTTTTACTTCATTAAGAGAAATCCCTAGCTGGGGGGATATTTTTTCTAAAAATGTATTTTTTGCTTCTTTAAAAAATAAATTTGAACAAAAAGCTTTTTGCAGGGTGGTGAATGAGTACCTTTCAACATTGATAAACTTAATTAAGAAAGTTAAACCTGAATTTCAAGAAGAAATTATTCAACAGAGAATTGATTATCAGAGGAAATATTGTATTCAGCAAATGAAAAATGAAAAAACTAGCATGGTTCTTAAAAAGTATTTTGATGAAAAATGGGTTGAGAACTACATAAAAACTGTATTATTTGATTTTTAATGAATTTAAAAATTTTTAAAAATTTATTTATTTATTTATTTTTATTTACTCCATTATCTTTTGGAATTATTTCCTGTTCGGGAAATAATAAGTCAAATTCTAAATTAAATAATGAAATTAATGTTGATTTTATACCACCTATTAAAGCTGTCGCAGCGTTAGGTCAACTTTCTCCTTCCGGAGAGATAAGGCAATTGGCCGCTCCAGTGAGTCAGTTTGGATCATCACCTCGAATAGTTGAAATATTAGTAAATGAAGGAGATTTTGTAAAAAAAGGTGATGTCTTGGCAATTTTTGAAAATCGAGAAAAGTTAATTTCTGATTTTGAAAGGAATGAAAATTTAATTAATACTATTGAAGATGAAATTGCCCTAAAGAAAGACCAAATTCAAAGGTATGAGTTAGCTTTGAGCAAAAATGCATATTCATTTGTAGAGTTTTCTAAGAGAAAAGACGAATTACTAAAATTGCAAAAACAAAAAATTAACCTTCTTGCAGACCAAAAAAATATCAAGATAGATTTGTTTAATTCAAAATTAAGGAGCCCAATTGATGGTTTTATCCTAGAAATAAATACCAGGGTTGGGGAGAGGCCTAATAATGAAGGAATTCTTGATATTGGTTCTAGTCAAAATATGGAAGCTTTAATAGAGGTTTATGAATCTGATATAGATAGAGTTTTCATCTCCCAGAATGTTGAACTGAGCAGCGAGAATGGAGGTTTCCAAAAAAAACTTAAAGGTAAGGTAATTAGGATTAGTCCGCAGGTAAAACAAAGAAAAGTATTATCAACTGATCCAACAGGTGATGCTGATTCTCGCATTATCGAAGTACTTGTAAAACTAGACCAAGATTCTATAGATACTGTACAAAATTATGCAGGAATGAAAGTCATTGCAAAATTTATTCCTTAATGAATTTTTCTTTTTTTAAGTTTAGAAAAATACCATTAGCTTGGTTGTTATTAACTAGGCAACCATTAAGGTTGGCAGTCGCTATTGCAGGAATTAGTTTTGCAGGGATTTTGATGTTTATGCAACTTGGTTTTAGAGATGGTTTATTTGATACGAGCGTAACTATTCATAAACTTTTAGATGCTGATTTGGTTTTGATTAGTCCCAGATCAAAAAGTTCGATAAGCATGAGTGGTTTTCCAAAAAGGAGATTGATTCAAACGCTTGCACTAGATGATGTTGAAAAAACTGCCCCCGTCAATCTGAATTATTTACTTTGGAGGAATCCCGAAAATCTTAAAACTAGATCTATACTTGCGCTAGGTTTTAATCCCTCTGATTCGCTCCTTTTAGATGATGGATTTTCAAATAAAGCTTATAAATTGAGAAATCCATCAAGAGTTCTATTTGACAAACTCTCTAGACCTGAATTTGGACCAATTGAAGAATGGTTTTTATCAGATAAAAAAGTAGAAACTGAAGTCGCGGGGAAAAGAGTAATAGTTGAAGGTCTTGTAGAACTAGGACCATCTTTTGGTGCTGATGGTAATTTGATAACTAGTCGAGAAACCTTCTTAAAACTTTTTCCCTCTAATCCTGCGGGAAGTATAGAAATTGGTTTAGTAAAGCTAAAAAAAGGGTCTGATCCTGAAATGATTTCAAGAATTTTAAACAATTCACTCCCTAACGATGTTCGAGTTCTTACAAAAAATCAATTTATAGATTTTGAGAAGAATTATTGGAAAAATAGTACTGCAATAGGTTTTATATTTAGTTTGGGAGCTTTGATGGGTTTCGTAGTGGGGTGTGTGGTCGTTTATCAAATTCTTTATAGTGACGTTACAGATCACCTCCCAGAATATGCAACCTTATTGGCAATGGGATACAGACTTAAGTCTCTTTTTCTTGTAGTAGCTAGAGAAGGATTTTTGTTGGCACTGTTTGGTTATATTCCTGCCTATTTATCTGGGCAGTTACTTTATTCAGTTATAAGAAGTTCTACTAAGCTGCCAATAATAATGGATGCAGATAAAACGATTTTAATTTTCGTACTAGTTTTATTAATGTGTATGGGTTCCGCTAGTATCGCAATGCGTAAATTAGTTGATGCCGATCCTGCCGAAATTTTTTAATAGTTAAATTAAATGGTCAAAGGTAATAAATTAAAAAAAAATATTAAAAACTTTAAAACTGTCTCGATAAATAATTTGAGTCACTTTTATGGAAAAAATGAAAATAAAAAGCAAGTCCTTAACAATGTCAATTTAAATATAAAGAAGGGAGAGTTGGTTCTTTTAAAAGGACCTTCGGGCTGCGGTAAAACGACTCTACTAACATTAATTGGCGCTTTAAGAACTTGTCAAAGTGGAGACTTAACTGTGTTAAATAATCAGTTAAATGGAGCATCTAGAAAGACGCGTCAGAATCTTAGGCGAAGTATTGGCATGATTTTTCAAGGTCATAATCTTCTAAGATGTTTAACAGCCGAACAAAATGTTCAAATGGGCGCAGATTTAATAAAAGGTTTAACATATTTGCAAAGACGTGAAATCGCAAGAAATTGGTTAACAGCAGTTGGATTAGAGGAGCATCATAAAAAATTACCCAATGACTTATCTGGAGGTCAGAAACAGAGAGTAGCAATTGCTCGAGCTTTATCTGCTAACCCAAAACTTTTACTCGCTGATGAGCCCACCTCTGCTTTAGATAGCGTCACAGGGAGAGAAATAGTAACCCTTTTAAGAAAACTAGCAAAAGAGCAAAATTGTTCTGTACTTATGGTTACTCACGATCCAAGAATTACTGATATGGCGGATAGGATATTAAATATGGAAGATGGTAAAATATTTAGTGCTCATAGTGAGCTAATATAATTAAAAGGTAAAAATTTCATGTCTAAGAGAAGGAATCTAAAAAAAGAAAAGCAGGACCGTAATCGAGCTTATGCGAGAAAGTTCAAAAAAAGGAAATTAAGAACAGATGGCAGACCTGATGGTGGAAACGTTACAGGCACAGCTAATAATGGTGGTGCTGCTGATTAAGAGATATCTTTTGTTTTTATCTTCTTGGAACCCTTATTTTTAATAATTAAAGTGAGATCATGAATGTAAGTATTGTTATACCGACTTACAATAGAAAACCTATATTAAAAAAATGTCTCTTTGCGCTAGAAAATCAAAAATTAAATAGAAATTTAAGCAAATACGAAATAATAGTAGTAGATGATGGATCTACAGATGGAACGAGCTCGTGGATTAATAATAATAAAGCTAATCTCCCACACGTAGTTCTATATCAACAAGATCATGGAGGTCCGGCCTTGGGAAGAAATCTTGGGGTAATTAAATCAAAATATGAAATTATAATATTTATTGATAGTGATCTTATTGTTTTAGATAATTTCGTAATTTGCCACGTAGAAAAATTACTTGCCTTTTGGAAAAAAAATGACAAAAAATGTTTTACCTATGGTTCTGTGGTTAATACATCAAATTTTCAAAATCCTCAGAATGAAAAACATAAAATAATTGATTCTTCTTTTGCTTACTTTGCTACTGGGAATGTTGCAATATCAAAAGAGTTGATTTTAAGCGTAGGATTATTTGATACTTCTTTTAGTCTTTACGGCTGGGAGGATTTAGAACTTGGGGAAAGATTAAAAAAAATTGGGACAAAATTAATTAAGTGTCCAGATGCAGTAGGTTTCCATTGGCATCCACCATTTAGTTGCGAACAAATAGAAGGATTAATAGCTCAAGAAAAAGAAAGGGCAAAAATGGCTTTAGTTTTCTTCAAGAAACATCCAAATTTAAGGGTTAGATTTATGATTCAATTAACTCCTCTTCATAATTTACTTTGGCAAATTCTTTGCTTGGGAGGACTAATTAGTGTTGATAGAATCTTGCCTTTATTAAGATTTCTTGAAAATAAAAAAAGAAATAGACTTGCACTTGAGATACTTAGGATCCCTCTAAATATGATTTACACTAAACAGTTAACAAAATCAAGTTAAAAAACTTTTAGAAATACACATAACTTGCTAGAATTATTGAAATTAAATCCACACATCTGACAGTTTCGGGTGATTTATATAAATTTCCCGTCAGATGGAGGCAAACCCGAAACCTTTTTGAATTATGGCTGTTGTATCACTATCAGAAATGATGGAAGCTGGTGCTCATTTTGGGCATCAAACTAGACGTTGGAATCCCAAAATGTCTAAGTATATTTATTGCGCGAGAAATGGAGTTCATATAATTGATCTTGTAAAAACAGCATTGTGTATGAACAATGCATACAAATGGACCAGAAACGCTGCAAAAAGTGGTAAACGTTTCTTGTTTGTAGGGACAAAAAAACAAGCATCAGATGTAGTTGCTCAGGAAGCTACTCGATGCGGAGCTGCATATGTAAATCAAAGATGGCTTGGAGGTATGTTGACTAATTGGACAACGATGAAAGCCAGAATTGAAAGACTGAAGGATTTAGAAAGAATGGAAAGTAGTGGTTCAATAGCTATGAGGCCTAAAAAAGAAGCTGCAGTTTTAAGGAGAGAACTTGAAAGATTACAAAAATACTTAGGTGGACTAAAAGGTATGAGAAGATTACCAGACGTTGTGGTTTTGGTTGATCAGAGAAGAGAATCCAATGCAGTATTAGAAGCTAGGAAATTAGATATTTCACTCGTATCAATGTTGGATACAAACTGCGATCCAGATTTGTGTGAAGTCCCAATCCCATGCAACGATGATGCAGTTAGATCTGTTCAACTTATTTTAGGTAGACTCGCAGATGCTATAAATGAAGGCAGAAAGGGTTCTAATGCCGAAAGAAAAAACTAAATTCAAATTTAAAACTTACTATTTACTATTTTTTATTAATTCAATGGGAAACATTACAGCAAAACTTGTAAAAGATCTTAGAGATAAGACAGGAGCAGGGATGATGGATTGCAAAAAAGCACTTAATGAAACAGATGGAAATATTGAAAAAGCTTTGGAATGGTTAAGAAAGAAAGGTATAGCTAGTGCTGAAAAGAAATCAGGAAGAGTTGCCGCTGAAGGATCAATTGGAAGTTATATTCATACCGGATCAAGGGTGGGAGTTCTACTAGAGTTAAATTGCGAAACTGATTTTGTTGCTAGAGGTGATATATTTCAGTCTTTATTGAAAGATGTCTCGATGCAAGTAGCAGCTTGTCCAAATGTTGAATATGTCTCAATTGATGAAATACCAAAAGATGTTGTGGAGAAAGAAAAGCAGATTGAAATGGGGAGAGATGATTTATCAGGAAAACCAGAACAAATTAAAGAAAAAATAGTTGAAGGGAGAATAGGGAAAAGACTCAATGAGTTGGTTTTGCTTTCACAACCTTACATTAAAGATAGTTCTCTTACTGTTGAAGATCTTGTTAAACAGGCAGCTGCGAAAATTGGAGAAAATATCAAAGTTAGACGCTTTACAAGGTATACATTGGGTGAAGGTATCGAAAAAAATCAGATGGACTTTGCTGAAGAGGTTGCATCAATGCAATCAAACTAGTTACTTGAATAATTTAAATAATTACTCAGATATAGATAATATTAATTCTCAATTAGAGAGAGCAGACAAGCAAAAGAGAATATTAATTCGCAATATCTATAGGGAATATGAACTTTACCTTAATCTCATGAGAGATCTACTTAATAGTTCCGTAGATAAAGGGCTTAACGAAATATATAGTTATTCATCAATTAATAAAAATTTCATAAATGAAAAGGAACTTTTTTGTCTGTTTAAAAAAAAAATAAGTAAGATGGTTTATTCAAAATTACCTTTATTGACAATAGAACAATTAAAAATAAATGAAATTGAAAAAAACTTAAATAAGGAAATTAAAATTAAGACTTTAGAAGGGGCCCAAAAAACAAAGGATAAACAAAAAGAAAAATTTCATTATGAAGATTATTCTAAATTAGATGAAAATATTCAGTTCAGGATTAGTAAAGATATTTCTAATACTTCTGAATATTATCAAGCTCAAAATTATGAGAAATTAGCATCACTTGATCTAGATAATAATGAACATAATAATTATTTATCTAAAGAGAATATTATTGAAAATATAGGAGTTGAAAACCAATCTATTCCCTCCTTAGTCGAATTAATAGAGGAAGTTGAATTTGAAAAATCAAGATATTCAGAAAAAGAAAATATCAATCAAAGGGATAATATTCAACCCAAACATAAGAGTCTTAAAATTTTTGATTTAATTGATAAGTCATTGGAAAACTTTCTGTTAAATTTTTCATACAAGATTAACCAAGAATTATTTAAGGCCAATCTAATAAATAAGATGATATCTAAAGATTCCTTTGAGTACTTAGTTGGCAAAAAATTGATAGTAAAACACCCACTGCCTTTCGTTATTAATTTCGATTTCAATTTATATAAGTCATCATCAAACTGTATTAATCTTTCAAGTATTTTTTTCTTTAATGTATCTTCTGTTGAGTTAGAGTATAAGAATTTAAATCTTTGTATTCAGAAGAATAAAATAAATGAGCTAAAATATCAATTTCAGGGTTTGATTAAAAAAGAGAAATACTGGAGGCAAAAAGGAATAACTTTGAATAGGATACGTTGAAAAGATAACTCTTTTTAGATGTGACTATCAGCGGTAATAATAAAAAATTAGTTAAAGATTGGATAAGATTACTTCAAAAGTCTTTAACTATTGAGACAGAAAACAATTTTATTAATACTTTAGGAAGAGAAAAATATTTTAATGATTATTTGCAAGAATCATTGACAAGAACTGATAATCTAAATATCTCAGACGAATATTTGAGGATATTTAATAAATTTTCAAAAAAATATAATGAATATAATAAATTAGATGATAATCAAAGAAAAAGGTTAATTATAGATACAAGAAAAAGTCTTTATAAACTCGGCAAAACTTTAGAAATTAAGAGCCCTAATAATATTTCTAATAAAATCATTTTGAATAAAGCTGATTTAAATTTGTCTCTTGATTCAGATATATCTTTTATAAAACATGTAGGAAAAGTTTATAAAAATAAGCTTAATGAATTAGGGATTTTTCATATAAAAGATCTAATTAATTATTTCCCAAGAACATATTTAGACTATACCAATAGAGTTAAAATAAAGAATTTAAAACCGGACAATTTATATACGTGTATCGCAAGTATTAAAAGATTTTATATTCATAAGAGTACCAAGAATAGTAATTTATCAATAATGAACTTTCTAGTCTCTGATGAAACATCTTCGATAAAGGTTACAAAATTTTTTTTAGGAAGGAGATTTAGATCTTATTCCTTCTTCTTATCTCAAAAATCAATATATACACCTGGAACTAAATTAGCAATTTCCGGTAAGGTTAAATTGACAGAGTATGGCAAAACTTTTGTAGACCCGCAGATTGAAATTCTTAAAGATAAAGATGACAATTTTAATTTCTCAGGAAAAATATTACCCTTGTATTCATTAGCTGAAGCGTTATCTAATATGAGTTTTATTAAACTTATGAAAAAGGTACTAATTTATGCAAAACAATACCCCGATTTTTTAAATCAAAAGCAGCTTGATTCATTATCTTTATTATCTAAAAGAGATTCTTTAATAAATATTCATTTCCCATCAACTCAACATGCACTTATTGAGTCAAAAAAACGTTTGGTTTTTGATGAGTTGTTCTTACTGCAAATAAAGTTCCTACTCAGAAAAAGAAAGAATAATAAATATGTTATTGCCCAAGAATTACCTCAAAAAAAATCTTTACTAAAAGAATTTTTAAACAACTTCCCTTTTGAATTAACAAAATCACAATTTAATGTTTTAAATGAAATTAAAAAAGATTTATCTAATCCTTCACCAATGTCGAGATTGCTTCAGGGAGATGTTGGAAGCGGTAAAACTATAATAGCAATAGCATCTCTTTTAATCGTCATTGAAAAAAAACTGCAAGGTGCTTTTATGGTTCCAACTGAAGTATTAGCAGAACAACATTACAAAAATTTATTAAAATATCTTAATCCACTTTTAGTTTCTGTTGAACTTCTTACTGGGAATACTCCTCAAAAAAAGAGAAAGGAAATTCTCTCAAATTTGAAAAACGGATTAGTTGATATCCTAGTAGGTACTCATGCATTATTTGAAGATAAAGTTATCTTTAATTCATTAGGGATGGTAGTAATTGATGAACAACATAGGTTTGGAGTTACTCAAAGAAATAGATTACTTAATAAAGGAGAAAATACTAACTTGTTATCAATGACAGCAACACCAATTCCGAGAACTCTTGCGCTTTCCATTTACGGTGATTTAGATGTTAGTCAAATTACAGAACTTCCTCCTGGGAGGGTTCCCATAACTACAAAAATAATTACACAAGATGATTTACCTTGTTTGTTCAAGAATGTTGATGATGAGATCACAAAGGGAAGACAAGCTTATGTGATTTTGCCACTTATAGAAGATTCAGAAAAAATGAATTTAAGTTCTGCAAAGAAAATATTTAAATATTTATCAGAAGAGATTTTTGTTAATAAAAAAGTTGGACTATTACATGGGAAATTAAATTCGCAAGATAAGAATGAAGTTATTACTTCTTTTTTAAAAAATGAAATTAATATTTTAGTTTCTACTACTGTAATTGAGGTTGGGATCGATGTACCTAATGCCACAATAATGATTATTTATAATTCGGAAAGATTTGGATTATCTCAGCTTCATCAATTAAGGGGTAGAGTTGGTAGAGGATCAACTAAATCTTTTTGTTATCTAGTAAGTTCAGATAAAAATGGATTAGAAAATAAGAGACTATGTGTTTTGCAAAAATCTAATGATGGCTTCTTTATTGCTGAAAAAGATTTAGAACTAAGAGGCCCTGGTCAGATTTTAGGATATAGACAATCTGGATTGCCTGATTTTGTCCTAGACAATTTGCCTAACAATAAATTTCTAATTGAAAAAGCTCGTGAAGAGGCTATTAAGGTTATTAATAATGATCCTGATTTAAGAGAAAATATTGTTTTAAGAAATATATTAATTGATAATTCTGAAAATAAATTTATTCATGATTTCTTAAATTGATAATAATCATTGTAATCTTCTAAATATATGCAAGTATAAATCAATTGCAAATTTCAATTGAAAATTTGGAATAAAATACCAATTAAAGAAAATGGAGATAAATTAATAGCTATACCTAGCAACTTTAATTTATTAGATCCACACCCTTACTCTCATCTTGGAGCACCTTACAAAGATAAAACTTCTATTTGGAAATTAAGAGAGGAGGTCATAAATAGATTAGTAAAAGTAAATGATTATTTGATTGCAAAGAACAGTTTTAACCTTTTAATTTATGATAGTTGGCGACCTTTAGAAGTCCAAGAATTTTTGTTTAATAGGGCATTCTTTTTAGAGTGTGAAAAATTAGATATCAATGCTTCTTTAAAAAATATGAAATTTTACCCATCTATTTTAAAAGAAGTAGAAAAATTCTGGGCATATCCTTCTTTTGACTCTGTTTGTCCTCCGCCTCATTCAACTGGTGGAGCATTGGATGTTTGTTTATCTGATAAAGATGGAACACTTGTTGAAATGGGAAGCAAAGTTGATCAAATGGATGAGACTTCAAATCCTGATTTTTATGAAAATATAAAGAATGAAGATGCAATTATTTGGAATACCAGAAGAAATTTATTAAAGAAAGTTATGAATAAATTTGGATTTGCTCAACATCCTAATGAATGGTGGCATTTTAGTTATGGAGATCAATTATGGGCTTGGAAAAATAAAAAAAAATATGCCCTTTATGGAAGAATTTAAATTCTATTGAATTTCATTTAGTAATTTCAAAATAGAACTTTCATCTTGATTATTTATAAAATCTCCGAAATCTATATCTGAACTGCTTTTCCAAAAGTCAAATAATGGTTGAAGAGTTTTTTCTAAATCATTTAATTCCATTCTTTGTAAGAAGGGTTTTGCTAACCTCTGTAGGTTTTTACTTCCCCCTAACCATAATTGATATTTGTTTTGCCCACTCCCTACAAGTGCTAATTCTGCCATGTAAGGCCTAGTACATCCATTAGGACAGCCTGTCATCCTAAATAATATTGTCTTTTCTATCTTTAATTCTAGTAATAATTTTTCTATCCTTTTAAGTACACTAGGTAAAATTCTCTCTGCCTCAGTCATCGCAAGACCACAAAGTGGTAATGCTGGGCATGCTAAGGCATGTCTTTGTATTTCATTTATGTCATCTAAATTGTCATATCCAATTTTTGAAAGAGCTTTTTTAATTTCACTTTTGTTTTGATTAGCGATATTGCAAAGTAGGATATCTTGGTTAGGGGTAAGCCTCAAATCAAGATTATATTTTTTCACGATGGTAGTAATGGTATCCTTTTTCTCTCCGTATAGTCTCCCTGATAATAAAGGTAAACCTACGAAATAAGAATTCTTATTTTGTTTATGCCAACCTAGATAATCAATAAGAACTTGATTCGGTTCTTTTCTGATTTTTTTAATTTCTTTTTTGAAATACTTTTCTAGAAGTAACTTTTTGAACCATTTAATACCTTTTCTATGAAGTAGATATTTCATTCTTGAATTTTTCCTTGATTTTCTATCACCATAATCTCTTTGAATAGCAACAATACTTTGTATTAATTCATAAATATCTTGTTCTTCAACATATCCAAGAGGATCAGCAATCCTAGCGAATGTTTCTTCATTATTGTGTGTTCGTCCCATCCCGCCGCCAACATAGAAGTTGCACCCCTCTAAGACCCCCTTTTCTGAAGTAAAGGCAACTATCCCAATGTCGTTGGTAAGAAGATCAACAGAATTATCACCAGGAACTGTAACAGCACATTTAAATTTTCTGGGTAAATAAGTTGAACCATAAAGAGGCTCATCTTTTATTCCACTAAAAATATTGTCTTTAAATTGAAGTTTTCTAATAGCTTCAATATCCTTGTCGGGCTTTATGGTGTATTCAAGATCCCCATCAGCCCAGAGCTCTAAAAAAGTACCTTGTCCTGCTAATGGTGTGAGAAGATCGGCAACTTTTTTGGCTAACTCTCTTGCGATACTGTATTCCGCCGAGTCAAATGGTGCCGCTGGTGCCATTACGTTTCTATTAATGTCTCCACATGCAGCTAATGTCGAGCCCATTGAATTTACAATAGTCTGAATAACTTCTTTCAAATTCTCCTTTCTAATTCCATGCATTTGAAAAGCTTGTCTTGTGGTAGCTCGAAGTGATCCATTACCTAGTTTGTTAGATAATTCATCTAATGCTAAAAATAATTTCCCAGGAATTTCCCCTCCTGGACTTCTTAGCCTAAGCATCATTTGCCAATCTTTACTCTTGCCAGGCTTTCTTTTTTCCCTATTATCTTGTTGATAACTACCATGAAATTTCAATAATTGGACTGCATCATTAGTAAAGTGATCGCTATCATTAACTAATTCTGTTGATAGGGGTTCCTTAAGAAATTGGCTACTTTTCTTGAAATTCTCGAATTTAGATACTTCTAATCCATTAGCCAAACAAACTGTTTCATCTTTGGCAGAATTTGTTTTCTTTTTTACTTTCTCAACTTTGATCAACGGACCAAAACATATCTCTTTTTATACATTAGCGAAAAGCTTATTTAACTGGTAGTAAATTATAGTAATAGAAGTCATATTTTTTTCTTGTCTAAATATTTACTTGAGATCGGAACCGAAGAATTGCCAGCAAAATTTTCTCATTCTGTTCTAGATCAATTTAAATCTCTAATAGAATTTGAATTGGATAAAAAGTTAATTAAATACAACAATATAGTTGTAACCTCTACGCCGAGAAGGTTAGTTCTTCTTCTAGAAGGTTTGGTCGATTTTGCAGAAGATAAGACTATATTAAGAAAAGGACCTAAAGCAAGTGCCGCTTTTTTAAATGGATCTCCTACTAATGCTGCTATGGGGTTCGCAAATGGTTTAGGTATAGATGTAGGTCAGCTAAAAGTAAAAACTACAGAAAAGGGTGATTTTGTTTTTGGACAGAAAATTGAGAAAGGAAAATCAACAAGAATTTCTTTGTCTTCAATTATTCCTAAAGTAGTAAAGAGTCTTCAAGGCCCTCGATTTATGAAATGGGGGAACGGTAACATAAAATTTTCAAGACCTATTAGGTGGATTGCTTCTCTTTATAATGAAGAAATTCTTGATTTCGAATTTGATGAATGTGATCCAAAAATTAAAATAAGTAATAAATCAAAAAGTCATAGGTTAATAAATGAAGTTATCGAAGTTAAGCATCCTGATAATTTTTTTGAATTATTGAAACAAAATAGAGTTTTAGTTAAGCGTCATGAAAGAAAAGAAAAAATTGAAGGTCTTATAAATAAGGCATCTAATTCACTAAATCTCAAGCCTGACCTCTCTGAGGGATTGCTTAATGAATTAATTGATTTAGTTGAATGGCCAGACTTAATTGTTGGAAAATTTAGTGAAGAATTTCTTGATCTTCCTCTTGAAGTTCTCTCAACTGTTATGAAAAGTCATCAGAGATATGTTCCTCTTTTATTGAACAATAAAAGTTTTTCTAAGTTAAATTTAAGTTCTGAAAAAAATATTAGTACAAACTTTTTTGTTATTTCAAATGGTCTTGAAGAATCAAATAAAAATATTGCCAAGGGTAATGAGAAAGTCTTGAGAGCAAGGTTTTCAGATGCAAAGTTTTTTGTAGAATGTGATAAAAAAATTGCTTCAATTGAAAGAAATAAAAAACTTAAATCTGTTTCTTATATAAAGGGATTAGGGAATATTTTTGAAAGAGTAGAGAGAATAGTTGAGGTTACTAAAAAGATTCTCATATTTTTAAATGATAATTCTTTAGAAGATAAAAAAATAATAGAAGCAGCTAGATACTGTAAAAACGACTTATGTAGCGAAATTGTCTATGAGTTTCCAGAGTTACAAGGAATAATGGGCGGTAAATATCTCAAAAATGAAGGATTTAGCGAGGATATTTGTTTGGCTGTAGCCGAACATTATTTACCTGCTTTTTATCAAGATGATTTGCCCTCTACAAGATATGGTGCAATAGTATCTATTGCAGATAAGGTTGAAACATTAATAAGTTTATTTATTTGTGGTAAGCGTCCAAGTGGATCATCAGATCCATATGCTTTAAGAAGAAATTTGAATGGAGTGATTAAAATAATTTGGGACTATGAACTAGATTTGCCATTAGATAATTTATTCAACGAACTTATTGATTTGTGGAAAATTACATTTCCTAATTTGAATTTCTCAAAAGAGAAGGTAGTGAATGATTTAAATGAATTTTTAGTTCAAAGAATTGTTAATTATCTCGAAGAAATTTCATTAGGTAAAGGATTGATCAAGGCTGTTTGCTCTTCTGACGAATTATCCCAAAAAAGAATATTGAATATTGTTGATCTTAAAAAAAGGATTAAATCTATTGTTGAATTCAAAGAAAAGGCAATTTTTGATGACATCCAGAAGGTAATTACTAGGGTAAACAAACTTGCTAATAACAGTAATCTTTCAACAAACGTTCTCTCAACAGAGAATTGTCTTGACTCAAATCTTTTTGAAAAAAATTGTGAAATTGAGGTATTTGAATTTATTAGAGAATTAGAAAAAACTTCCTGTACAGATGATTGCAATTATTTGAAACTTCTTAATTTGTTCGAGCTAAATATAATTACTATTGAGAATTTATTTGATAATAAAAAAGGTGTTCTAATAATGACAGAAGATTTAAAAATAAAAAATAATAGACTCAACTTGTTGGCCTTAATAAGAAATTATTCTCTTAAAATTGCTGACTTTACAGTTTTGAACTCTTAACTTTAATGCCTCCCTTTATTGAATAATTTTCAAGCATTTTTTCAACTTCTTTGTTTTCTCTAACTGCACTATCAACGGGTTTGTATTTTAAAGGAGCCAAGGCTTTTCCTCTTAAGATCGAACCAAGGGTAAGCATTGTGATTTTAAGTTGTTGTAATGGTTTCATCGAAACGACTCTTTTGTATAAGTAACTATCAAAAGTAAGTCTTTGTACATCCATGTCATCACACATCTCAACAAAAGCTTCTCTTGCTGAATCATTCCTATAAAAAATATTTTGTAGTATTTCTAGTACTTTATATGTTGTGCCATATTTTTTATCCCATTTTTTAAGATAGTTTTTTAAGTCTTTTTCTGATGGAATTAATTGACCATTTTTGGATGCTTCAACAATTTCTTCGGCACACATTCTTCCGCTTTTTGCAGCAAAGTATATACCTTCTCCCGAACTTTTTGTTACATAACCTGCTGCGTCACCTACCAATGCCATTCTACCAACGACCCTTCTTGGCCTAGGATGTTCAGGGATAGGATGTGCTTCTACCTTAATTACTTCACCGTTGACGAGTCTTTTCTTTGCTCTATTTCTTACCCCCTCTTGAAGACCCTTAATTAATGACTGATTTTTTTGCATTGTGCCAGTTCCCACCGCTACATGATCATATTTAGGAAATACCCACCCATAAAAATCAGGAGAAACATCTGTGCCGACATACATTTCGGCAAGATCTTCGTAGTAACTCATCTCTTCTTTAGGTAATTTAATTCTTTCTTGAAATGCAATAGCAACTTTATAATCTCCAGCATCCATTGCTTTTGCCACTCTACTATTTGCACCATCAGCACCTATTAAAACATCAACAGTAAGCTCCTTAAGTTCTCCTTTCTTATCTCCATTCGCAAAGTCTGAATAGGTGAGTTTGTATGGTCCTTGATTATTATCACCAGTTTCAATTGAAGTAACTAATCCATTAACTAATGTTGCTCCAAGATCTGATGCTCTGTTGCGCATAAAGGCATCCATGATTTCTCTTCTACACATACCAATAAACTCATTATTGCTTTTCCCATAAACTCTATCTAAACTAATATCTACTTCTCTATTAGATGGAGAGATCATTCTCATATGCCTTACTTTTCTATCAATAATTGACTCAGGCAAATCAAACTCCTCAACCATGCAAAGAGGAATTGCTCCTCCACAGGGTTTTGCATTGTCTAATTTTCTCTCGAATAGCCAAGTTTTTATTCCAGATTTAGCGAGTATTTCCGCAGCACATGAACCACTTGGGCCTCCTCCAATAACAGCTACCCTCAACATATGAAAAAAAAATAATACTGTATATAAAAGCTACATCTTTTTTGCATATAAAAGTGCATTTCTTAAAATAATAGTTAATATCGAAATATGTTTTCCAAAACCTATCTTAAATATTGGAACAAAATAAAGATTTAGATCAATTTGATATACCACTTGCGAAAAGAACTTCCTTAGAAACTCCTAGTTCAATATTTTTAAAAAAATTATTAATACTTTTCACATTCCTTTTACTTTTTTTTTCTTTAGTTGCATTGAGAATGATTAGAAATGTAGAACTAAAACCTCTCAGCAATTCTAACTCTGAGGCCGAGAGGAATGACAGTAATAGAATTTTAGGTCATCTGCCCTATGAAGAAATTTCTAAAGATAAACTAGTTTTAATTGAGCCCAATATTGAAGTTCATGTTGATATGCGTGATTCCCTTCTAAAGATGAGAGATGAAGCGAAAAAGGATGGGATATATTTAGTTTTTTTGAGTGGTTATAGATCAATAAATTTGCAAAACGAAATTTTTTATTCTTTAAAATCTATTAGAAATCAAGACGCGGCAGAAAGAGCAAGAGTCTCGGCACCTCCAGGATATTCTGAACATAGTACAGGTTTCGCAATTGATATTGGAGATGCTACTCGAAGAGAAACAGACTTTGAGACCGAATTTGAAAATACTGATGCTTTTAGGTGGTTAACAAAAAATGCAACTAAGTTTCACTTTAAGTTATCTTTCAACAAAAATAATAAATATATAAATTACGAACCTTGGCATTGGAGATATGAGGGGTCAATTGAAGCTTTAAAGGTTTTTGAAGCATCGAATAGAGAATTATAAATTTACTTTATTAATTAAATTTATAATTATGATTATGTTTTTCAAAATCTTAAAGAGAATATTTTCATAATAAGCATTCTTTGAGTTAGCCTTAATAAAGTCAAACTACAATTTATATAAATTTTATAAATGTCATCTTCTATTAAAGAAATAAGGAATGTTGCAATTATTGCCCACGTAGATCATGGGAAGACAACTCTTGTGGATGCATTGCTATCTCAATCAGGAATATTTAGAGATAATGAAGTTATACCTACATGTGTAATGGATTCAAATGATCTTGAAAGAGAAAGAGGAATAACAATACTTTCAAAAAACACTGCAGTTAGTTACAAAGACACCAGAATTAATATTATAGATACTCCGGGACATGCTGATTTTGGTGGAGAAGTAGAAAGGGTTTTAGGGATGGTTGATGGTTGTTTGCTAATTGTTGATGCAAATGAGGGACCAATGCCTCAAACAAGATTTGTTTTAAAAAAAGCATTAGAAAAAGGACTTAGGCCTATAGTCTTTGTTAATAAAATTGATAGACCAAGAGTAGTACCAGAAATAGCAATCGATAAGGTCCTTGATTTGTTTTTGGAATTAGGAGCTGATGATGATCAATGCGATTTCCCTTATCTCTTTGGAAGTGGCCTATCTGGTTTCGCAAAGGAAGAAATGGAATCTAGTAGTGACAATATGAAACCCCTATTTGAGGCTATTATTAGACATGTTCCACCTCCAGTAGGTGACTCAAATAAACCACTTCAACTACAAATAACTACTTTGGACTATTCTGATTTCTTAGGTAGAATTGTAATTGGTAAGATTCATAATGGAACTATAAAAAATGGCCAACAAGCCTGTTTGATAAAAGAAAATGGAAAAACTATTAAAGGTAAAGTTAGTAAACTATTAGGATTCGAGGGATTACAAAGAATTGATATAAATGAGGCATTCGCAGGTGATATTGTCGCTGTTTCTGGTTTTGATGAAGTTAATATTGGTGAGACCATAGCATGTCCTGATTCTCCTCATCCTCTCCCATTAATCAAAGTTGATGAGCCCACCTTAAATATGACTTTTGTTGTCAATGATTCTCCATTCGCAGGAAAAGAAGGGAAATTTGTTACCAGTAGACAATTAAAAAATAGATTAGAAAGAGAACTTTTAACAAATGTTGCCTTAAGGGTCGAAGAAACTGAATCACCTGACAGATTTTCAGTTTCAGGAAGAGGAGAATTACATTTAGGGATTTTGATAGAAACTATGAGAAGAGAGGGTTTTGAGTTTCAAATTTCCCAACCACAAGTAATATTTAGAGAAATTGATAACGTTGAATGTGAGCCTATCGAGACTTTGGTTTTAGATGTTCCTGAGGTCTCTGTTGGTTCATGTATCGAGAAACTTGGATCCAGAAAAGCAGAGATGAAAAATATGCAGACAAGTTCAGATGGGAGAACTCAATTGGAATTTCTTGTGCCATCAAGAGGTCTAATTGGATTTCGTGGTGAATTTGTTCGTATTACGAGAGGCGAAGGTATTATGAGTCACTCTTTTTATGAATATAAACCTAAAATGGGAAATTTTGAAACTAGGAGAAATGGTGTTCTTATTGCTTTTGAGGAAGGTGTGGCAACTTTTTATGCCTTAAAGAACGCTGAAGATAGAGGAGTTTATTTCATTAAACCTGGAACAAAAGTTTATAAAGGAATGATAATTGGAGAGAATAATAGACCTCAAGATCTTGAGTTAAATATTTGTAAGACAAAGCAGTTAACTAATATGAGATCTGCAGGGGCAGAAGAACTTGATACTTTGCAATCACCTGTTGATATTACTCTTGAAAGAGCACTAGAGTATATTGGACCTGACGAAATGTTAGAAGTGACTCCGGATTCAATTAGAATGAGAAAAATGAATAAGAAGAAAAAATATTAATAATTAAAATCATGAGTGAAGAAGGTAACAAAAATTTTCAAGATTCTTTTTTTATTGCTTTAAACCTTTTTAATAATCATCTATGGTATGAGGCACATGATGCTTTTGAAGAAATTTGGAATTCTGTTGATGGTGATGAAAGACAAGTCATTCAGGGCATTTTACAAGTATCTGTCTCTCAATTTCACTTAAGTAAGGGTAATTTAAATGGAGCAACTATTTTGCTTGGAGAAGGTTTAGGAAGAATAAAAACTAGAACCAAGATTAATTTAGGTATTGATCTTGAAGACTTCTGCGAATGTTTAGATAATTTATTGAGAAAATTACAATACAAAGAAACTTTAAAAGAGAGTGATAAGCCTTTTTTGAAACCTCTTTAATAAATTATGCGTATCTATTTCTCTTTAATAGGAATTCTTATTTTTATTTCATTATTTTTCCAAGAAAAGTTGATAACTGCTTTTTTAAAAGAAAGATGAACTTAAAAATTCAAAATGTATCCCTTCAAATTAATGGAAGAGTAATAGTAAATGATGTTTCCATAACTGTAAATCCAGGAGAAGTTGTGGGTTTGATGGGGCCTAATGGTGCAGGGAAAACCACCACCTTTAATATTGCAGTTGGGAATATAAAACCTGACAATGGTCAAGTTTTAATGAATGGTAAAAATATCACTAATCTTCCACTTCCAACTCGATCAAGACTTGGATTAGGTTATTTAACTCAAGAGGCAAGTATCTTTAGAGATCTCACTGTTAAGGAAAATATAGATTTGGCTTTGCAGAATTCACCTTTTAGTCGAGCAGCAATTAGAAATAGAAGAGAAAAATTAATTAATGATTTTAATTTGAATAATTTTGTAGATAATTATGGTTTTCAACTTTCAGGAGGAGAGAGAAGGAGGTGCGAGATAGCGAGAGCTCTTACTGTAGGAAGAAAAGGGCCTAAATATTTATTATTAGACGAACCATTTGCTGGGATCGACCCTCTAGCTGTTAATGATTTAAAGAAACTAATTCTTAAATTAAGTAGTGATGGGGTAGGGATTCTTATTACAGACCATAATGTGAGGGAAACCCTTTTGATTACTGATAAGTCATATGTATTAAGTGAAGGAAAAATTTTAGCTTTTGGATCATCGAGTGAATTAGCAAATAATCCAATAGTTAAAAAGTATTATCTGGGAGATAATTTCAAACTTTGAAATCCTTTTGCAAAAGAAATTAAAATTTAATTATTAAAAGTTTACTCATATAAGAAAGATTTAAATTATTATCTGTTTGTTATTAAATATTAAACTGGATAAATTTCTAGAAATGATTTTAGATAATCTTTTTAAAAATTTAATATATGACCCAGTCTCAGTATTAGGCCTTGTGGTTTTTTATATTTTACTTGTTAATTTGCCTATTTCTTTAGGAGCAGTTTTCAAAAAAAAGAGTTCTTTAACTGTGAGATTTCTTACAGTTTTAGTGAATTTATTAATAACACTACAATTACTTTTAAGATGGTCGTTTTCGGGACATTTCCCAATAAGCAATTTATATGAATCTCTTTATTTCCTTACTTGGGGAATCTCAATTGGACAACTATTGATAGAAAGGGAATACCAATCTCCAATAATTCCTTCAATAGCCATACCAATTGAATTGCTGACTGTGTCTTTTGCATGTTTTGTTTTGCCTGAAGATTTGAAATTATCATCCAATTTGGTTCCAGCTTTAAGATCTAGTTGGCTAGTGATGCATGTTAGTGTGGTAATGCTTAGTTATGCAGCATTAATAATAGGTTCTTTGCTTTCAGCTTCTGTTTTGTTTGTCAATAAAAATAAATCTCTTCAAATAAGAAGTAGTTCTACGGGTATAGGAGGTTTCAAAATATCTAATAACTATTCCTTAAATAATTTAATTGATCCAATTGAATTTTCTCACTCAGAAGAACTAGATACATTAAGTTATCGCTCTATATTAATCGGTTTTGTTCTTTTGACTCTTGGCTTAATCTCAGGAGCAGTTTGGGCTAATGAAGCATGGGGTACATGGTGGAGTTGGGATCCAAAGGAAACGTGGGCATTTATATCTTGGTTATTTTATGCAGCTTACCTGCATATGAGAATAAGTAAAGGTTGGCAGGGTAGAAGGCCTGCATTATTAGCGACGACAGGTTTTATTGTAGTTTTGATTTGTTATTTAGGAGTTAACTTTTTAGGAATAGGCTTACATAGTTATGGTTGGATATTTGGGGCATAAGTTTAAATCTAGCGATATTTATTGAGGTTCTGAAAGCACTTTCCCATTTTGTGCTTCTTTAGCAACTCTTCTCAAGTCATCACATCCTTCCTTGAGTGTTGGGTAAGCAAACATCCCACTTCCTGCAATAAAACAATTAGCCCCAGCATCAGCACATTGTGAGATAGTCCAATTTGCTTTAATGCCCCCATCAACTTCAATGTCCACATTTAAGTTTTTTTCTATAACAAAGTTTCTTATTTTTCTAATCTTATTAAGCATTGTTGGAATATAAGCTTGCCCACCAAAACCTGGATTTACTGTCATAACTAAAACATGATCAACCATATCCATTATGTTTTCAATCATTTCAAATGGAGTATGAGGATTCAATGCAACCGAAGGAGATCCTCCTAGATCTCTAATCCTACCAAGTACTCTATGTAAATGAATATTTGCTTCTGCATGTGCTATTACAACCCCTGGCTCGCCATTCGCTCCTTTTGTAGCATTAACATAAGATTCAAGCATGGTTTCACAATTGTATTGGCTTACCATTAACTGAGTTTCAAAAGGAACATTGCAATATTTCCTGCATGCAGAAATCATTTCAGGACCAAATGTGAGATTTGGTACGAAATTTCCATCCATTACATCAAATTGAATTCTATCTACCCCGGCTTCCTCGAGCTCTTTTACACATGAGCCCATATTAGCCCAATCTGCTGGTAAAACAGAGGGAATTATTTGAATTGGTCTACTTACACCTGATAAATTTGCTTGATTTGGCTCAGTCATTTAATTTTTAAAATATTTAATAAAGATACTATATTTAGTTGTTTATTCCTAATTTCAAGTCACGGCCTGATAAAGTAACAGCTGTAAAGAGTTAAAAAAGCTTTTTAGACTAATAATTCTCATAAAAATTTCATTTTTTATGAGATCAAACTCAAAACCTTATAGAAAATCCTCAAAATTTAATTGTGAATCAAACTTTAATTCAAGAAATTCTCGAAGTTGTCGAGCAAGCAGCAATTGCTTCAGCAAAACTCACAGGTCTTGGCCAAAAAGATGAAGCTGATGCTGCAGCTGTTGAAGCAATGAGATTGCGAATGGGCAAAATTGAAATGAAAGGAAAAATTGTTATTGGAGAGGGTGAAAGAGACGAAGCACCCATGCTTTATATAGGTGAAGAGGTAGGAAGTGGCAGTGGACCAGGGGTTGATTTTGCAGTGGATCCTTGTGAAGGAACAAATCTTTGTGCAAATAATCAAAGAGGTTCTATGGCAGTTCTAGCTGCCTCAGATACAGGAGGACTTTTTAATGCTCCTGATTTTTATATGAACAAATTAGCAGCTCCTCCAGCGGCGAAAGGGAAAGTTGATATAAGAAATTCAGCTACAGAAAACTTGAAGATACTAAGTGATTGTTTGGATATTTCTATAGATGAACTTACAGTTGTTGTTATGGATAGAGCTAGGCATAAGAATTTAATTAAGGAAATTCGAGGGTGCGGAGCGAAAGTACAGCCAATTTCTGACGGTGATGTTCAAGCTGCCATTGCATGTGGTTTTGCCGGAACAGGAACACATTGTTTAATGGGTATAGGAGCAGCTCCAGAAGGGGTTATTTCGGCGGCTGCAATGAGAGCTTTAGGTGGACATTTTCAAGGTCAACTAGTTTATGATCCTGCAATTGCTCAAACCTCTGAGTGGGCTGACTATACAAAAGAAGGAAATATAAAACGTCTAAATGAAATGGGAATAACTGATATAGATAAAATATATGAAGCAAGCGAACTTGCATCCGGAGAAAATGTTGTATTCGCCGGAAGTGGAATAACGGATGGATTATTATTTGACGGAGTTAAATTTGAAAGAGATTGTGTAAGAACAAGTAGTCTAGTCATTAGTACACTGGATAGTACTGCAAGATTCACAAATACTGTCCATATAAAAGATGGTGCAAAGAGTATTAGCCTTTAAAATTTCACATTTGATTTTATGCATATTGTTGTCGTCGGACTAAGTCATCGCACGGCACCTGTTGAAGTGCGCGAGAAATTAAGTATTCCCGACCAATCTATAACGGAATCATTGAATGCATTAAAGGCTTTCTCTGATGTATTAGAAGTGTCAATTTTGAGTACTTGTAATAGGTTAGAAATATATGCACTTGTAAAAGATAAGAATAATGGAATTTCATCTATTAAAGAATTTATATCAAGTTATTCAGGAATTACCTTTGAAGATTTAAATCCCCATCTATTTTGCTTTAGACAAGAAGATGCAGTCCTGCACTTAATGAAAGTTTCAGCAGGATTAGATAGCCTTGTTTTAGGTGAAGGTCAAATCCTTTCGCAGGTAAAAAAAATGATGAGATTAGGTCAAGAGAATCAATCAACTGGTCCTATTCTTAATAGATTATTAACTCAATCGATTAGTACAGGTAAAAAAGTTAGATCCGAAACAAATTTAGGAACTGGAGCTGTCTCAATAAGTTCAGCAGCCGTAGAACTTGCTCAATTAAAAATTGGACAAGAAAAAGGACTTGATACTCTTGTAAGTTTGGAATCAGAGAAGGTTCTTGTAGTTGGTGCTGGAAGAATGAGTAGGCTTTTGATCACTCATTTAAAATCAAAAGGCTGTCATAAAATTAGTCTTGTTAATAGAAATATTGATAGAGCATTAAATCTTGCATTGGACTTCCCCGACATAGAGATCGTTTGTAAAGGATTAAACGAATTAGATGAAAATATTTCTAAATCTTCTCTTGTTTTTACTAGTACTGCGTCTGAAGAGCCAATAATTGACTTATCAAAAATTGAAAAATTAAATTTAAGTAATCAACTTAAATTTATTGATATCGGTGTGCCAAGAAATATATCCAATGATGTTAAACAACATCAATTTGTAAGATCATTTGATGTAGATGACCTTCAAGAGGTAGTTTCGAGAAATCAAGAATTTAGACGGAAAATTGCAAAGGAAGCAGAATCTTTAGTAGAGGAAGAAAGAATTATTTTTCTTGAATGGTGGGCAAGTTTAGAAGCAGTTCCAATAATTAATAAACTTAGATCAGATTTGGAGTTAATTAGAAAAGAAGAATTACAAAAAGCACTTAGTAGGATGGGGCCAGATTTTTCTGCTCGTGAAAGAAAAGTTGTGGAAGCTCTGACTAAAGGAATTATCAATAAAATACTTCACACACCCGTTACAAAGTTGAGAAGTCCTCAATCAAGAGAGGAAAGACAAGCTTCATTAAAAATCGTTGAAAAGTTGTTTTCTTTGGAAAAAGAGGATAAAAATAGCTAATTTTTCATACTTTTATTAAGTTTTTCTAGTAATTTATTGAAATACCTTCGTAAACTGACCATTCCTATTTCTAAATAAGCCCACAATCAGTTACTTTAAATAGTTGTACTTCTACCTCCATTAGATTGAATGAAGCGTGTTTTGGCCATCATCCTCGGAGGAGGAAAAGGTTCTAGACTTTACCCTTTAACAAAAATGAGGGCGAAACCTGCTGTCCCATTGGCAGGCAAGTATCGTTTAATAGATATTCCTATTAGTAATTGTATAAATTCAGGTATAGAAAAGATGTACGTTTTGACTCAGTTCAATAGTGCATCTCTCAATAGACATATAGGAAGGACTTATAATTTAAATGGCCCTTTTGGTCAAGGATTTGTGGAGGTTTTAGCTGCTCAACAGACTCCTGAAAGTCCAAAGTGGTTTGAAGGTACTGCTGATGCTGTAAGAAAATACCAATGGTTATTTCAAGAATGGGATGTTGACGAGTATTTAATACTTTCAGGTGATCAACTATATAGAATGGACTACAGTCTATTTGTTCAACATCATAGAGATAATGGTGCTGACTTAACTGTTGCAGCTTTACCTGTTGATGAGTTGCAAGCAGAAGGGTTTGGCCTCATGAGAACAGATGATTTGGGAAATATAAAGGAATTCAGTGAAAAGCCCACTGGAGAGAAGTTAAAGGCAATGGCAGTAGATACTTCAAAGTTTGGATTAAGTAAGGAGTCTGCTAAAGAAAAACCTTACCTAGCCTCTATGGGTATTTACGTTTTTAGCAGAAATACTCTTTTCGATCTTCTAAATAAATTCCCTAGTTATACGGATTTTGGTAAGGACATAATTCCTGAAGCACTTAATAGGGGCGATACTCTTAAAAGTTATGTATTCGATGATTATTGGGAAGATATCGGAACCATTGGTGCATTCTTTGAGTCAAACCTTGCATTGACTGAGCAACCAAAACCTCCATTCAGTTTTTATGATGAAAAATTTCCAATTTATACAAGACCTAGATTTCTCCCCCCTTCTAAACTTGTAGATGCTCAAATTACTGATTCAATAGTCTGTGAAGGTACAATCTTGAAATCATGCAGTATTTTGCATTGTGTTTTAGGTGTAAGAAGTAGGATCGAAAGTGATTCTGTTCTTGAAGACACTCTAGTTATGGGTGCCGATTTCTTTGAATCTCCTGAAGAGAGGATTGAATTAAGAAAAGGAGGCGGAACACCTCTTGGAGTAGGTGAAGGAACTACTGTTAAAAGAGCAATTCTTGATAAGAATACAAGGATTGGTGATAATGTTGTAATCATTAATAAAGATCGAGTAGAAGAAGCAGATAAGCCAGAATTAGGCTTCTATATAAGAAATGGAATAGTTGTAGTAGTTAAAAATGCAACTATTGCTAACGGAACAGTAATTTAAATCTTTTCGATCATTTTTCGCTGACATAAGTATATTTTTTGAGCAATTTTGATGAGTTGCAGGCACACTATATTTATTGAGTTTTTTTAATTTTATGTCCAAGGCACATTTCGGGTTAATAGGTCTTGGTGTTATGGGCGAAAATTTAGTTCTTAACGCAGAGAGAAATGGATTTTCTAGTGTAGTTTTTAATAGAACTTACTCAAAAACTGAAGAATTTTTACAAGGTCGGGGCCTAGGAAAGAATATAGAGGGAGCTGAAACTCTTCAAGAATTTGTTAACAAGCTAGAGAGACCTAGGAGGATTTTAATGATGGTAAAAGCTGGACCCGCAACAGATGCTGTCATTGACAATATTTCTGGTTATCTCGAGGAAGGCGATTTGTTAATAGATGGCGGTAATTCTCAATTTAAAGATACTGAAAGAAGGGTAAAAACTCTTGAAAGTAAAAGTTTTGGATACATTGGAATGGGAGTCTCAGGTGGAGCTAAAGGAGCTCTAGAAGGTCCAAGTATGATGCCTGGTGGTACTAAGGCTTCATATGATGCAATAGAAAGCTTACTAACAAAAATGGCTGCCAAAGTTGAAGATGGACCATGCGTTGCGTATGTTGGACCGGGAGGCTCAGGTCATTTTGTGAAAACTGTTCATAACGGAATTGAATATGGAATTGAACAAATACTTGCAGAAGCTTATGACCTTATGAAGAGAGTCAAAAGGATGAATGGACAACAGATGTCAGAGGTATTTGGTATTTGGAATAATACTGATGAATTAGCTTCTTATCTAGTTGAGATAACAGAGATTTGTCTAAATACAAAAGATGAGATAACTGGAGATGATGTTGTGGAGAAAATATTAGATAAAGCTGGCCAGAAAGGTACTGGGTTATGGACTGTGGTAAGTGCTTTAGAACTTGGGGTATCAGTCCCAACTATTTATGCATCTTTAAATGCAAGAGTAATGAGTTCTTTAAAAGAGCAACGTAGTGAGATTGAAAAAACTATTCCATCTAAAGAGATAGAGGATTTTGATTTAGGAAATATATCAGATGGAATGAAACCTTTATTTGATGCTGTAGTCCTTGCCACAATTGCTAGCTATGCCCAAGGTATGGATATCTTAAGAGAAGCATCTGCAGTATATAACTATGGTTTGAATATGCCGTCAATTGCTCAGATATGGAAAGGTGGTTGCATAATTAGATCAAAATTATTAAGTAAAATTCAAGATGCTTATAACAAAGACCCTAATCTTAAAAATTTAATTTTTGATGATTGGTTCAATAATGAAATTGCGAAGAGATTAGATAACTTAGCTAATGTAGTTTCTTTATCCACAAAAGCCGGTATACCAGTCCCATGTTTATCCAGTACTTTAGATTATTTGAATAGTTATAGAACCAATAGACTTCCTCAGAATCTTGTTCAGGCAATGAGAGACTGTTTTGGCTCTCATACATATGAAAGAATTGATAAAGAAGGTAGTTTTCATACTGAATGGATGAAATGATTGGAAAGGTCAAAAATGGATACACCCTAAATGTATATAAAGACAAGTTAGAACTTTCAAAAGCTGTTTTTAAGTTTATACAAAGCCACATTATTCATACTTTAAAAAATAAAGACAGATTCAAATTTTGTGTAAGTGGAGGTTCAACTCCCAAATCTGTGTATCATCTCTTATCTAATAATGATCTTCGATGGGATATGGTTGATGTCTTTTTAGGAGATGAAAGATGTGTTGATCCAAATTCAGAATTAAGTAACTCGTTAATGTTGAGAAATTCTTTGTTAACAAATTTTGGATCTAAAGCTTATTTTTATGAAATTTTCAATGATTTAAACGCTGATGATGAAACTACCAAAAATCAATTTATTTCTAAATTATTTGAAAAATGCGGATCAAACCCTCCCTCATTTGATTTGACTTTATTAGGTCTTGGAGACGATGGTCATACAGCTTCACTATTTCCTTATCAAAAAAATAACAATGTAGATGATTTTGTGATTTTTAATGAAGGCAAAGGATTAAAAAGAATTTCATTAACGCCAAAGGTCCTTTCAGCCTCATCAAAGATAGTATTTTTGGTTAGTGGAGCTAATAAAAGAATTGCGCTTGAGAGGTTGTTAGATGAAAAAGAGCCGCCAGACAGAACACCATCAAAATTAATAAAATCTATTAATCAGATTTCAATATTTTGCGATCAGGATTCAGCAAAAGAATTAGAAATTTAGTTAAAGTCTATTAATAATTTAAATTATTTAATGAGTAAGAAAAAATTTTTATTCCAGAAAAAGGATTTCAATGGTTGGAAAACATTAAATGATACTGTTATGGGCGGATCAAGTTCAGCTTTTTGTGAAATTTCAAATTCTGGTTTGTTATTAAAGGGTAATATTGTCGAGAAAGCTGGAGGATTTGTTAGTTGTAGATCGCCTATTTATAAACCCTCTTTAAACGTTTCTGAATATTCATCCTTCGAATTAAATATTGATGGACAAGGAAGAACTTTTAAATTTGCTGTTGCTTGTGAAGATGATCTTCTTGGACTAACCGAATTTATTCCTGGTGGTCTTAGATGGATTAAATCATTCCCAACAAAAAAATTCGGAACAACAAATGTTCAAATTCCGTTTAGTGACCTAAAACCCTCAGTAAGAGCTAGTAAGGTACGGTTTCCATTTAAATTCAAGCCTTCTAAAATTAGAAGATTGCAACTACTACACTCTAAGTTTGGTGATGATGGATTACTTAATAATGAGTTTAAACAGGGTTCCATAAAAGTTTTAATTAAATCCATAAGTGTTATTTGAAAATCCATCTAAAAATATAGAGAGCTTAATCGCTAAGTCAGCAGATTTAACAAATAAACCTTTTGTGCATTCTGTCGTAAAAATAAATGGTGAATACGAAATCGAAGAAGAAGATATTGATTTGACGGTTAATATCTTATGTCGAGATAAAGAAGGTAAAAGATTAGAAATTTACGATCTTGAATTAGAACTTTTTAAATCAAATAAAGAGTTAGTATTAGTTATCTCTAAGCTTAATTTTCCTGATGAACCAATATTGTGGTGTGGAGTTAAAACATTGTGGATGAATAGCAATAATGGAAAAAAATGCAACTCACCAAAATATAGCGCTAGATTGGAAAACCTAGCAAATAGGATAAAAAGCTTTATTGATTAAGAAAATAAACTTTGAGCTGATCTATAAATCAGTAACAGCTCCAAGACTTGATGTGCTTACGATTTTCGAATATTTTGAGAGTACCCCTCTTTTGTATTTTGGTTTAGGCTTTACCCAATCCTTTCTCCTTTTTTCTAATTCTTCGTCAGATAAATCAACTTCAATAAGTTGCTTTACAGCATCTACTGTAATTAAATCACCTTGTTTTATTAGAGCAATATTTCCACCAACAGCAGCCTCCGGGGCTATATGACCCACAACCAGACCATAAGTACCCCCGCTAAATCTGCCATCGGTAATTAAAGCCACCTTCTCTCCGAGGCCTTGACCAACAATTGCAGATGTTGGAGCTAACATCTCTCTCATACCTGGTCCTCCTACAGGCCCTTCGTTTCTAATAACAACAACATCACCAACTTTGATATCATTGTTCAATATAGATTTTAAACAATCCTCTTCACTTTCAAAAATCTTTGCTGGACCTGTTAATACAGGGTTTTTTACTCCGCTAATTTTAGCAACGGAACCTTCACTCGCTAAGTTACCTTTTAATATCGCTAGGTGCCCCTTTTGATAAAGAGGGTTATCTATGTCTCTTATGACATTTTGATTTGTTGGAGGCTTATCTGGAATATTCTGTAAGTATTCTGAAATGGTTTTCCCTTCAATATTTTTGCAATCGCCATGAATTAATCCTGCATTCAAAAGTATTTTCATTACTTGTGGAATCCCACCTGCATTATGAAGATCAACCGTCACATATTTACCACTCGGTTTAAGGTCACAAATAACGGGGACTTTTTGTCTGATTCTCTCAAAATCATTAATGTTGATATCTATTCCTGCAGTATTTGCAATGGCTAAGATGTGCAATACCGCATTTGTTGATCCTCCAATTGCCATAATAACTGATATGGCATTTTCAAATGCTTTCTTCGTCATTAAGTCTAGAGGTCTTATATCTTTTTCTATTGCAGAGACTAATATCTCAGCACTTTTATCTGCACTTAGTTCTTTTTCAAGATCTTCAGCAGCCATAGTGGAACTGTGAGGAAGACTTAACCCTAATACTTCAATAACTGCAGACATTGTATTAGCTGTAAACATCCCTCCACAACTACCAGCACCAGGAATACAATTTTTCTCGACTTGGATTAGCCTTTCTTCATTAATTTTGCCTGATGTTAATTGTCCAACAGCTTCAAATGCACTAACAACAGTAAGATCTTCTCCATGTAACTTTCCAGGTTTTATTGTCCCGCCATAAATGAAAATTGAGGGAATATTCATTCTTGCAATCGCTATCATGGCACCAGGCATATTTTTGTCACATCCACCTATTGCAAGCACTCCATCCATACTCTGAGCATTGCATGCTGTTTCGATTGAATCAGCAATAACTTCTCTCGAAACTAGGGAATATTTCATACCCTCTGTTCCCATAGAAATGCCATCACTTACTGTTATAGTCCCAAACATCTGAGGCATCCCACCTGATCTTTTTATTGACTCTTCAGCTTTGAGAGCTAGCTTATTTAAACCTATATTGCATGGTGTTATGGTGCTGTATCCATTCGCAACTCCAATAATAGGTTTATTAAAATCTTCATCATTAAAGCCAACAGCTCTTAACATCGATCTGTTAGGGGATCTTTGCACACCTTGGGTTATTGCAGATGATCTGAGTTTATTCATATTATTTGAGAACCTTTTTTATTCTATTGCCCCAACTCTTCAAGTTGCTTCCTTACATCAGCAATTGCAGAATTTAGTTGCTCAACTTTCTTCTCTAAATTCTCTCCATCAACTTCATTTATATTTTCATTTGAATCAATCGCTTCAGAACCGTCTTGAATTCTGGAGGAATACATCATTGCTTTTTGTTTTTTTTCCTCTTTTCTTTTGTCTGCTTCGGAAATTAACCACCAAGCTAGACCTGCTGCTCCAATAAAAGCACCGCTTATTAATGATAAAAGATTATTTGAAGACGAATCTCTGTATTCAGACATTGGTAAAATATTTACTCCTATATTCTATATTAGTTCTTATCTTGAAATATAGTACTTAAACGCGATAAAGGATTCCCAATGCCGGGTACTAATAATGATGTTTTTTCGTCTTCTTCATCTATGCAAGAAGTGTAAATTACCTGATTAGGGAATAATTTCGCAATTTCATTTAACCCTTTATTTGAGCAAATAGCAGTTATTAAAAGAATCCTATTTGAATCAACACCTAATTTCTTTAATTTAATTAAAGTTTCTAATGTTGCTGATTTTGTCGTTATTTGATCTGAATATAATATAACTCCTTCATTTGACTTAATGGTTTTAGGAATTTCTCCTAATGAGAGGGTTGAATTAGGAATTACTTCTTTAGATCCAAACCAAAGAGATAACCCTTCAGGCAACATTGCGAGCACTTTTATTGGATAATCATTATTAATAAAGAATCCATCTGCGTCCCCATTATCAGTATTTAGTATTTCTTTTTTATATGGCAGCCAATTACGTAATGCTTCATATGTAAGCCATTTCCCTAATTGCTCATATCCTGTTGAATACAAAATATTTGGAGTATTTTTTTCTCGCAATATTGAAAGCCAATGTTTTATTAACGGATGAGGAGGAACAATAACCTTTAGTGACATTGCCATATATTTTCCTTTAAGATACTCTTACAAACTTTAAATACTCAAGTTCTAAAATACAGTCTTATTATGATTAAATCAATCGTTTTCCCCTCACTAAAGAATGCATTAATTACTTTGTTGTTCGTTGGGATTTTATTTTTTAATTCTGTAAATTCTGCATGGGCTAAAAGACCTCCCGAGATTAGAAACCAGCAAGACCTTAATTTAGAGCCAGATATGCATGGTCAAGATTTAAGCGGTAACGAGTACGTTAAGTTTGATTTGAATGGGTTTAATTTTAGTGAAAGTAATTTAGAAGGCGCTGTGTTCAATAACAGTAAATTGCAAAATTCAAAGTTTAATGGAGCCAATTTAAGAGATGCACTAGCTTATGCAACAGATTTTACAGATGCAGATCTTTCGGATGTTAATTTTACTAATGCTTTACTAATGGAGAGTAATTTTGAAGGAGCAAAAATAGATGGTGCAGATTTTACTGATGCAGTTCTTAGTCGTGCACAACAAAAACAATTATGTGCGATTGCTAATGGCACAAATAGTTCTACAGGAGAGAGTACAGAATATAGCTTAGGTTGTTAATCATTAAAGATGAAAAAAAAAATACCAGTTATAGTTGTTTCAGGATTTCTTGGTTCAGGTAAAACAACTTTTCTAAGATATCTATTAAAAGAGAGTAATAAAAAATTTGGTTTAATAATTAATGAATTTGGTGATGTTGGAATTGACGGTGATTTGATTAAAAGTTGTGATAAATGTGATGAATCTGAAGACGACTGCGTAATCGAATTAAACAATGGATGTTTATGTTGTACCGTTCAAGATGATTTTGTTCCATCAATAAAAGCTCTCCTAGAATTTAATCCTCCTATTGAATCAATAATTATCGAAACAAGTGGCTTGGCACTACCAATGCCCTTAATTCAAGCACTTAACTGGCCTGAGATTAGGTCTTCCATCTACCTTGATGTTGTTGTTGGTATCGTTAATGGAGAATCAATGCTTGATGGGTCACCAATTAATGATTTAAATAAAATAACAAAACAATATAATGAAACAGATAAAATTGATCACAACGCAACTATAGATGAACTTTTTGAGGAACAACTAGAAGTTTCTGATATCGTTTTAGTCTCTAGATCAGATATCTTAAATGATGATCAGTTTGACGTTGTAAAACATAAAATTCAAGGAAGTCTAAACTCATCTACACCAGTCCTAAAATCCAATAATGGCAAAATTGATTTGAACTATCTATTTGATTTTAATTTTAAAAAAGAGACTTATAAAGAATTTTTAACTGAAGAGCATGATCATAATCATGTTGAACTTGTGTCAGATTCAATTAAATTAAATTATTTCCTTGACAAAAATAACTTTGAAAAGGAGATGTCAAAAATCTTGGATGAATTAAACATTCTTCGAATAAAAGGACGTATTTGGATACCAAACAAATCATTGCCTTTACAAATACAAATTGTTGGAAAGAAAATTAATACTTGGTTCGAAGAAGCTCCAGACAATTGTTGGAGACCAAATGATAATGCTGGGCTTGAATTAGTAATAATTTCCTTTGATGAAAAATCTATAAAAACTTTCATTAGAAAAATTAAAGAGAAATTTAAGATTTTAAGTGAACCAAAAATGGTGCTTTGACATTATAGTTAGCTGTCGGGATACTTAAGCAGTAGACAGCCCAAGATGGAAAATCCAAAAATTTCTTTAAAACAAATAATCTCTGACGAAGTCACATTAATTGATAAAATAAAATGTTCAAAATGTGGAGGGGCAGGAAATTTTAAAACACATGAAAATTCAAGAAGAACTTGCTTAGTATGTTTTGGTAGAGGCTACATAAACATCTAATAACTCAGAAAACCATTAGGTAAAAATATTTGTTTATTAATCAATAGTACTTTTTTATTAAAATTTAAACTAATCTTCTAATAGAAATTAATTTTCAATTGGACCAATTTGCTGTAAAAGTTTTTGTAAGACTAAGACCCTCAGTTTTAGATCCAGCAGGGGAAGCTACCAAATCTGCCTCTATAAAACTTGGAGCCGAGGGAATAAAATCAATACGTATAGGAAAAATGATTGAGGTAAAAATAGAAGGTAATGGTGAAAACGAAGTAAGAGAAAAAATTGATTTATTGTGTGATAGGTTATTCGCAAATACTGTTATTGAAGATTATGAGTATTCATTAGAAAAATTATAAGATGGAAAATTTTACTGTAGGAATTGTTGTCTTCCCTGGTTCTAATTGTGATCGTGATGTTTCATGGGCATTGGAAGGTTGTTTAGATATAAGAACAAAATACTTGTGGCATGAGTCTTCAGATTTAAGTGATGTAGATGCAATAGTTTTACCTGGAGGATTTAGCTACGGTGATTATTTAAGATGCGGAGCAATTGCAAGATTTTCTTCATTAATTAATGCCTTGGATGAGTTTGTTAAAAGCGGTAAAAGAGTTTTAGGAATTTGTAATGGGTTTCAAATTTTGACAGAATCAGGATTTTTGCCTGGTGCTCTTGTTGCAAATAAAAATCTTAATTTTATCTGTGATGACGTTGAACTGGATATCGTTTCTTCAAAAGGAGGTTGGTTTAATAATGTAAATGAAAAACAAACTATCAAGTTGCCAATAGCGCATGGGGAAGGAAGATATCATTGCGATTCTGATACTTTAAAAAAACTTATGGATAATGAATTGATCGCTTTGAGATATAAAAATAATCCCAATGGATCCTCATTCGATATCGCAGGTATAACTAATGAAAAGGGAAATGTTTTAGGTTTAATGCCTCATCCAGAGAGAGCATGTGACGAGATGATTGGTGGGACTGATGGTCTCTTTACATTAAAATCATTAATATCGAAATAAAAAAAGACCCCCAATTTTGGAGGTCTTTTTTTTATTTAATTTGGGAAGAAATTAAATAGTTGCTTTTACTTTTGGATCCAAATCGCCTTTTGCGTAAAGATCCGCAAAATAATTAGTGCTGTTTTGTTTGATCTTACTTGCTTGACCTTCACACCAGAACTGCTTATATCTATCAAGACAAACTTGCTTCATGTATTTTCTGGCAGGCTTGTTGAAATGTCTCGGGTCAAAGTTTGCTTTATCAGCAAATGCTGCCTCTCTAACCGCGGCAGTGAAAGCAAGTCTGTTATCGGTATCAATGTTGACTTTCCTGACTCCATTTCTTATTCCCTCTTGAATCTCTTCTACAGGAACACCATATGTTTGAGGAATTTCACCACCATATTTGTTAATGATATCCAACCATTCTTGAGGAACTGAACTAGATCCATGCATTACAAGATGGGTATTTGGAAGTGCTTTATGAATTTCAGCGATTCTGCTTATTGCAAGAACTTCTCCTGTAGGTTTCCTTGTGAATTTATAAGCACCATGACTTGTTCCTATAGCAATAGCTAATGCATCAACTTTTGTTTTAGCAACAAAATCTGCAGCTTCTTCAGGATCAGTCAAAAGCATGTCAGTAGAAAGTTCACCTTCAAATCCATGACCATCTTCTGCTTCACCTTTTCCTGTTTCTAATGAACCTAAGCAACCTAATTCTCCTTCAACACTAACTCCAACTGAATGAGCAAAATCTACAACTTTTTTAGTAACTGCAACATTATATTCGTAACTAGCGGGTGTTTTTGCATCTGCCTCTAGAGAACCATCCATCATTACTGATGTGAAACCATTTATTGCTGCTGAATAGCATGTTGATGGCTCATTACCATGGTCTTGGTGCATTACCACTGGAATATTAGGATATGTTTCTGTAGCGGCAAGGATTAGATGACGTAAGAAAATTTCTCCTGCATAATTTCTTGCCCCTCTTGAAGCTTGGAGGATAACTGGACTATCAGTTTCATGTGCTGCTTCCATGATTGCTTGAACTTGCTCAAGATTATTAACATTGAAAGCTGGAATACCGTAACCATTCTCAGCAGCGTGATCTAAAAGTAGTCTTAGTGGAACGAGGGCCATAATTAAAATAAGTTAGATGCTATACAAAGCACTTGTTTCCGCGAGTTTAGTATAAAGAGGGATCAAATGTCACGTAATTAGATATACAAAATCTATATTTTTATATTTAACCCACTCTTCGACGATTCTCTTATGGCTTCGCAAACTTTATGACTAGCAAGTCCCTCGCATAAACCTGGAATGATAGGTATTTTATTAAGAATACTCTCAGCCCATAAATTTTGAATTCTCAAAACTGGAGCTATCCTCCCATCAGTCCATGTTTTTTCAAAATTAAAACTTGAATCTGCAGTTAGATTTTGTATTTTATTTTCGTTGTTTGAATATTTCAAATTAAAACCATGGACATAATCTTTTTGGTTCTCGCTTTTAAGAATAAGTGAACCCTCGCTTCCATATATTTCTAGACTAAATCCTCTACCGCTTTTAGAAATCGATGATAAAGATACCTGACATGGAATAAGATTCGAGCTGTAATTGGATATTTCTATATTGGCTAAACATACATCTTCACTCGTAACAGCATTTAAATCAGATGAATTAGGTAAAGGCCTTTTTTTAATTGATGTTGCTAACTTGCCATTCACGTTTATTGCTTCTCCAAAAAACCAATTCAACATATCGAATGCATGAGTACCTAAAGCGCCCATAACTCCTCCACCTTTTTCTTCCAAAGAATACCAATTCCAAGCTCTTTTAGGGTCGGATCTGCTACTCATTAACCAATCTAATTTGACTAAATATATTTCTCCTAATGTATTTTCATCAATAAGTTTTTTTGTCTGAAGAAAAAGGGGTACTGCTCTATATTCGAAATCAACACATACGCTTAAGTTTTTAATCAAAGATATTCTCTGAAGCTCCTCTATTTCAGAGGACAATATTGAAACGGGTTTTTCTAATAGCAAATTTTTATTATTTTCAAGAGCTTGTTTTGCTAATTTAAATCTTGATTCAGGAGGGGTAGCAATAATAATTCCATCAATTTCTGGAGATTTAACTAAGTCTTCCCAATTATGAAAAAACTCTAATCCAGTTTCTTTTTCTAGAATTGATTTTTGTTTTTGTTCATAATGATAAATAGCTACAGGCGTTAAGAAATTTGAATTTTTTAATGCTTCTAAATGAACTTTTTTCCCAAACCCAAGCCCGGCAACGGCTATTCTTAGTTTATTTTTAGTATTCATGTTTATCCACTTATAAACTCTGAACAACTATTTTCAATAACTACATCTATTAATTCATCATTATTAGAAGTTTGCCATTTTGAATTGAATTGAGGTATTCCATTTATGGAAGTATCTTTAAATTTTTTTTCATCGCAATTAATTCTCATTACATAAAGTGATAACTCTCCATCATCATCCGAATTAGTTGGATTTTTAAAGAACTTTGTTAAGACAGTTATTTCACCATTTGTAAGCAGCTTAATACTGCCTTTATCAAGCCATTCTTTCCCTTCATTATTCTCTTTTAGTAGAACCCAGTCAACATTTCCTATCCCATAAGAATATGGAACAAAATTTAAAATAAAAAATAAAAGGCTTAAAGAAAAATAAATGAAATTTGAAATAATTCTCATAATTATAAATTTGCTTTTGTAAGTTCTTTTACACCGTGAATTTTTAAAATTTTAGTAAGAGTATTCTTGAGATCTTTTCTTTTAACTATTACATCAACAAAACCATGCTCAAGCAGATATTCAGCTGTTTGAAAATTATCAGGTAATTTTTCTCTTAATGTTTGTTCTATAACCCTTCTTCCAGCAAATCCAATAAGAGCTTTAGGTTCCGCCAAAATTAAATCACCTAACATTGCAAAGCTTGCTGTTACCCCCCCAGTGGTTGGATGAGTTAATAAGGGCATGTAAAGAAGATTTTTTTCTTTATGTTTTTTTAGTGCTCCAGATATTTTTGCCATTTGCATGAGACTTAACATGCCTTCTTGCATCCTTGCTCCTCCTGATGCGCAAACAATAAGAATTGGAAAATTTTCTAAAGTTGCTCTCTCAATTATCCTTGTAATTTTTTCACCCACTACTGAACCCATGGATCCTCCCATAAATCTAAAATCCATTACAGCTAATGCTAAAGGCATTGAATTTACAGAACAGATACCTGTTACAACTCCATCTCTTAAACCTGTGCCTGCCTGACTTTCTTTAATTCGATCAGCATATGATCTTCTATCTTTAAAACCTAAAGGATCTGTGGGACTTAGTGAACTATCAAACTCTTCGAATGAATTTTTGTCAGCAATAATACTTATTCTTTCATCGCTATTAATCCTATTGTGGTGTCCACAATTACTACAAACATTGAAATTTGAAATTAGGTCTTTTCTATAGGCTACTTGAGAACATTCTGAACATTTAACCCACAAACCATCACCCTCATCAGTATCTTGGGAAACTTTCCCAACAAATTGATCTTTACGCCTCGCGGCAAACCAGTCGATTAATGACACAACTTTTACTGTTTTTTCTATTTAAATCTAAATAAGGTGCTTTTATCAAGAAAGATATATAAAAATTTGAGATCCTCGAGATTAAAAACTCCTCAAAGTAAAAAATATAATAATTTGAGTTGATAATCGAAAATCAATTATCCTTTATTTTTTTCCTCAATCATTTTATGAATTATTGGAGTAAGAATAAGTTCCATTGCGAAACCCATTTTCCCACCATTCACAACGATGCTAGTAGGACTTGACATAAATGAGTCATGAATCATTCCAAGCAAGTATTGAAAATCAATACCCCATTTCTCTCTTGCCCCTTTTCTGAAATGTATGATCACAAAACTCTCGTCAGGAGTTGGAATATTCCTGCATATGAAAGGATTTGAAGTGTCAATTGTGGGTATTCTTTGGAAATTAATATCGGTTTTACTGAATTGTGGACAAATATGATTTATATAATCAGGCATTCTTCTTAATATTGTATCCACAATAGTTTCAGCTGAATAACCTCTTTCTGCGTTATCTCTATGAATTTTTTGAATCCACTCTAAATTTGTTATCGGAACAACGCCAACAAGTAAATCAGCATAAGATGCCACATTGTACCCATCACCCTCTACCCCGCCATGCAAACCTTCATAAAAAAGTACGTCTGTTCCCTTAGGAATATCTTCCCATGGAGTGAATTGTCCTGGTTCTAAAGATGTCCCAAGTCTTGTATTATGTTCCTCTGCTTCTTCAGGACTATGTAGATAATATCTTTTCTTACCCCCTCCAGTTTCACCATAGATTTTGAAAAGTTCTTCTAGCTTGTCAAAAAGATTAGCCTCTGGCCCAAAGTGGGAAAAATTTTCACCTTTTGAAAGAGCCTCTGCCATAGCTTTTTTCATAGGCATTCTTTCAAACCTGTGGTAACTATCACCTTCAACAACTGCAGGAACAATATCTTCTCTGGCAAAAATATGCTCAAAGGCTCTTTTTACTGTACTCGTTCCTGCTCCTGAAGATCCTGTTACAGCGACAACTGGATGACGTTTTGACATTTTTTAAAAACAATATCTACTGATTCTGACAGGTCATATGCCAACTTTATGTTCAAGTTAAAAATATTTTTTATTTATTAATTTTTTTTTAAATTTCTTCTATTATTTTATCCCCGATATCACTACAAGATAATACTTCGGATGACCCATCTGCTAAATCTGCTGTTCTAAATCCTTTTGATAAAACTTTATCAATGGCAGTCTCTAAATTTTCTGCAGCTTCTTGTTCATTTAATCCAATTTTTAACATCATGGAAGCAGATAAAAGCATTGCAATAGGATTCGCTAAGTTTTTACCAGCTATATCAGGAGCCGAACCATGAACAGGTTCAAAAACTCCTGGACCATTATTGTTTAATGAAGCAGATGGAAGCATACCAATAGAACCAGTTAACATTGCGGCTAAATCGCTTAAAATATCTCCAAATAAATTACTAGTTAAAATCACATCAAATTGACCAGGATCTCTAACTAATTGCATTGCTGCATTATCAACGTACATATTGCTTAGAGATATATTTTTATCTTTTGAGGTGATATTTAAAACTGTATCTCTCCACAATTGACTAACCTCAAGAACGTTTGATTTATCAACAGAACATATTTTTTTATTTCTTTGATTAGCAATTTTTATTGCTATTTCAGTTATTCTTTCTATTTCGTCTGAATCGTAAACCATCGTATTGAAAGCTTTTGGGATTTTTGTATTTGTTATGTGTCCTCTTGGTTTCCCAAAATAAATACCCCCTATTAATTCTCTTACAACAATAAGATCTACATTCTCAACTATTTCTTTTTTTAATGTACTTGCATCTAAGAGAGACTTTCTTATTTTGACAGGCCTGATATTTGCGAAAAGGTTTAGTACAGATCTTAACTTTAGTAATCCACTTTCTGGCCTTAATTCTCTTGCAAGAGAGTCATATTTAATATCTCCAACACATGCTAAAAGTACAGCATCACTTTTTTTGCATTGATCTAGTGTCTCATCTGGAGCAGGAGTACCATATTTTTCATAAGCTATCCCTCCAAAAAATTTTTCAATAATCTCAATATCGAAATTATGATTTTTCGAAAGCTTTTTTAAAACTTTTTTTGAAACTTCTGAAATCTCTGGTCCAATTCCGTCACCTGACAATAAAACAATCTTATATTTCTTCATTTAAATTTTTGTTTAATAGAACAATAAATTATTGCTTGTCTAGTTGTCTAAGTTTTTTTGCTAATTCTGGTAATTTTTTAAAAATACTTGAACTCCTTAGCCAAGATTTATTTTCAATCGCGGGGAAACCACTAATTACCTTGCCATCTTCTATGTCACAATGGATTCCGCATTTTGAACTAGCTATGACATTATTACCAACTTTTACTCTATTATTGACTCCTACTTGACCTGCCAAAATAACACCATCTCCAATATTTGCTCCTCCAGCGATACCAACTTGAGCTGCAAATGCACAATTCTTTCCAATTTTTACTCCATGACCTATTTGTATTAAATTATCTAACTTTGTGCCCTCATCAATAAAAGTAAATCCAATTGCGGGTCTATCAATACAACAATTCGTTCCAATTTCTACAAAACTCATTATTTTTACACCACCTTTTTGAGGCATCTTTACCCATTTTCCATTTTTAGGAATAAAACCAAATCCCTCTGATCCAATAACAGAATTTGAATTAATTACACAATTATTTTTTAGGGTGGTATTTTCGTAAATAACACAATTTGGATGAATTATATTATTATTTCCTATTTGAACATTGCCTAAAATTGATGATCCAGGAAGAATATGATTATTGTCTCCAATTACTGTATTTTCTCCGATATAGACATTAGGTCCAATATGGCAATCTGCTCCAATTATTGCTGTTTTATCTATAACCGCTGAAGCATGAATTCCTGGTTTTAAATTGATAGTTTTATATAAAAAATCTAATACTTCTGCAAATGCAATTCTTGGATTTTTAACGATTATGTTTGATATCTTGAGTTTCTTAAGGGTACTAACTATTTCATCGTTGTTAGTCGTTATTATTGCTGATGCTTTAGTTTGATCTAATTTCTCTTTAAGGACATTATTTTCTTCTAAAAAAGATATTTGATATTTAACTGCAGCATCTAATGAGGCAGCATCATCTATATTTAAATTTTCGAAAATATTGGCACTAATAAAATTTGAATTTCCTTTTTTTATTAGATCAACTAAATCACTTAAAAGCATTTTTCAGTTTTAATTTTTTCTAAGAAAGAGCAAGAACATCTCTGTGTACGACAATTATCGAGGAGTTGTTATTTTCTTTATTATTTAAGATACTTCTTAATTTGTCGCTACTTATTGATACTAAACCTTTTGCAACTTCTTTATCATTTGAATTTACGATTTTAACTGCCTGATTAATCGTAAAGTTTCCTTCTACATTCTTGACACCAACAGCTAAAAGTGAGGCACCTTTTTTTTTAATTGCAAAAGAAGCGCCATCATCTAAAGTAATTTTCCCTACTGTTTGAATTGCATGTGAAAGCCAACTTTTTTTGTTTCCAATAGGTTTTTCTACTGGATAAAATAGAGTTCCAATTTTATTATCATTAAAAATTTCAATTAAGTTTTTTTTATTAGTTCCATCAACTAGTTGGACTTCAACTCCTCCTTTTGTTGCTATTTCTGCAGAAATTAATTTTGTAGAAATTCCTCCTGTACCCCATTCATTATTTGAGTTTTGAACATTTTTATCTTTAATTTCCTTTAATTCACTATTATGAACTTCTTTAATAGGTTGCGCATCTTTATTATTACGTGGATCTTTTGAGTATAGATTTTCAATATCGGTTAATAAAATAAGCTTGTCTGCATTTATAGCTAAGGCAACTAAAGCAGATAGGGTATCATTATCTCCATATTTAAGCTCTTCATTTGCTACGGTATCATTTTCATTTACTATTGGAAGAACATTCAAATCGAGTAATTTTCTTAAAGTTTTAGAAGCGTTATTAAACGACTCTCGTGAATTGAAATCAGCTTTAGTTATTAAAATTTGAGCAATATTATGACCTAATTTATTAAATACTTTATCGTATAAGGACATTAAATTAACTTGACCTACTGCAGCAGTAGCTTGAAGGGTACTTAAATCAATTGGTCTTGTTTTAATTTTTAATTTTTGGCAACCTAATCCAACGGCTCCACTAGTTACTAAAATTAATTTGTTTCCTTTTGAAAGAAAACTTATAAAGGATCTAGAGAGGTTTTCAATAACTTCTTCTGTAGATATTTCCTCTGTTCCTCTTAAAATACTAGTACCAATTTTTATAACCCAAGTTTTCATTTTATAAAATGAGAAATTAATTTTTCTATTGTCAAAGTTAAATTAAATTTTATAGGTAAGCCATCTCTATTTAATCGCTTTACTAATATTGTTTTTATATCACATCTATTCCCAACAATAATATCTGTAAAAATTCTGTCGCCAATAATGGCTATATTTTTTGGCTCTTTTCCAATTTCTTTGATAGCAGACAAAGTTACTTTTTTTCTGGGTTTTGATGCATTGTATTTATACCTTAAATTTAATTCTTTCGCTATTTTTGCGATTCTTTTTTTTGATGGATTATTACTTATTAGATATAAGGAGAAAAGTTTTTTAGATTCTATGATCCAATTTTTTACAGATTTTGGGATCGTATTTGATTTTCTATTTACTAGAGTCCCATCCACATCTAACAATAAAGAATTAATTCCTTTTTTTTGCAACTCAGATTGAGAAATATTATATATTGGTAAGTCTGAATCCCAATTGACTTTTAGGATAGATCTCATTTATTTTAAGAACTACTTTTTTCAAGCTCAGTTTCAATCAAAGGTTGAATTTTATCGAACTCATCATCTTCAACTAATAAGGCACCTTTGTCTTTTAATTTACCCACAATAAAAAAAGGATCTAATGGTATATATAAGCCATATTCTTGGTCAAAAAGGTTAAAGTTAACGAGCAATTCATAACTCTCACTTTCATCATCGACGAAATCTTCTTCTAATTCATCGTAAATTGGTTCTTCAAGTTCTCCTGATACTGTTAATGTAACTGCTGATCTAATAAGTCTTAAATCATGTTCTTGAAGAACTGCTTCAGCATTTTTTAGTATTTGTTCATTTTTATCTATTTTCTCAATTAGTTCAGGTTCATCTTTTTCATTTATCTTAAAAAGACTTATTGGAGTATCAACTGGCGTTAATAAAGCATATTCTTGGCCTTCAACACTTACTAATTGTTCAAGATAACAAAATAGCTCGTTCCCATTTGAGTCATTTAATAGAAGAGTCTGTGCATCATAATTATCATTTGAATTGGCTTCTTTCATTTAAAAATTATCTATCCTTTTTAATACTAATATTTTATCTGAGGTTTACCAGCTATTTCTTCTAATTCAGGACCCTCTGCGATCCATTGTTCAAGTATTATTTTTGCTGAAAAACTATCAATCAATCCGGATTTATCTTTTTTTATTCCAAATCTATATGAAGATTCCCAAGTTGAACTATGTTCGTTTACGTATGAAAATGGAAGCTTTAATTCATTTGAAAGTAATTGACCGTAATTTTTACAGTCTATAGCTTGAGTGGTCATTTGACCTTCATCATCTAGTGGAATACCCACAATAAAACCAGTCAAATTTAATTCATTTATATAATTTCTAATGATTTTAATCTCTTGATTATTTTTAAACCGTTTTACTGCTGGAAGTATATTTGATGTTATGCATAGGGGATCACAATAAGCTAATCCTATTCTTTTGATACCTATATCCAAACTCAAAATTGACTTGGGTTTGGGTTTGCAAAATTTCACTTTGTTTTTAATGGAAAGGGAGATGGAGATGGATATGGATTACCTTGTGGACTTAATTTTTCAAAGATAGATTCCAAAGATTTATTTAATATATTTACTTGTTTGGCTTCATTCTTAACTATTGTGTTCCTAATAAGAATTATTTCTTGATTTTTTTCTGTGAGATTACATTCTTCAAGAAAAAGATTTAATTGAGAATTTTCTTTATAGGTTTTTAAATATGAAACAGGTGATTTTTCAAAAAATCTTTTTATAAATTCTTTTAAAATAGAATTGAATCTCTTATCCCAATATCTACTTATAGTTAAAGTATAAATTTCGTCATTTTGATAATTAATATCTTTTAAAATTGTACATAAAACTGAATTTTCATATATTAATGCACCACTTTTAGAGTTATTTCTTTTAAGAATGTCCCCTTGATCAAAATTTAAAATATTTCTTATTAAAGGAGATTGATTTGATCTTATGAAATTAACTATTTTTAAGATATTTTGTTTATTAATGTTTTGGAATTCATTGATTAATGTATAGGTATTGGTTTTTTGATTTATAGATTTGTTTAGATCAGTACCATCCCAAAGGATTATCTCTTCTAACGGTTGAAAGCCTGTTTCTCTTGAGGTTGATATTAGGTCAACATTATTTATATCTGAATTAATTATCCAACTTGAAGTTTTGATATCTTTTATTGAGATAGATTTCTTTATCAATCCTAAAGTTAATTGTTTATCTGTTAAAGAACACTTGTTCTTAATCAACTTGGGCTTAGATATTTTTAAGCATGTCTCTTTTTTATTTAAAGGAAAAATATTCAAATAACCAATAATTTCGTTTCCATATTTAGCAATTATGCATTTATTTTTATTTTTCTTAAGATTATTTAAAAAAATTTTTAAGTCATCAAATGTATTTATAATTGCCATCTTTAAAAACCAATTATTCAATTCCTTATTTTTAATATCTATTAAAAGATTAATGTGCCTTATATGGAGTTCTTCAAAAGTTACTTCTATTCCTTTTTTAGATTGAAAAGAATAAGAGGTATCTTTTTTCATTTACTTTTTTTCTCTTATTAATACTATAGGGGTTTTTTCATCTCCATTGCCAGCTGGATTAGATATTAAGTTTCTTTTGAGTATTTTATTTACTTTTTTATTTGAACTGGCTAAGACTTTCACACCTCCAAGATCATTAACATCGACCACAGCAACATCTATATTTAGATAGCTCGAGACCTCCTTACAAAACAAATCGGCATTGATAGGACCCATAACTATACTCTTGTCGTAAGGTGTAACTGTACCGCTTATATCATCTATAAGGGATGATTCTGAACCAGTTAACCTATAAAACATACCTTTAATACCAACTAATTTGAAGAGAAATCCAACAATTAGTGCAACTGTTATTCTTGTAACTCCAATTCTATTTATTAATAATTGCATGCCGCAAGCCGTTGCGAGACTGCTTGTAGGATGAAAAAAATAACATAAAGCTTTCGAAAATAAACTATATTCTAAATTTTGAGGGGAAATATATCTATTTTGCATAATCGCTAGCGGACTCTCTCCGATAGTTAAAATATCATTTTTTTCTACAATTCCTTTGCAGTATTTGATCACAGTATTTACTGGATTATCAAAGCAACCAAGTAAATCAGTTTTAACAGCGAAAGCTTTATATTTATTATTTATTGGAATTTCAAAAACTTCTTTCGGCCTTTGTTTTTGACCATCTAAATTAATTAACAAACAATCCTTATTAGTTGAAATACCAAAATGTCCATAGTTCTCCCAATATATCTTTAACCATAGATATTTTATTTTTTTTCTAAAATTATTATTGCTAAATCTATATATGATTCTTACAAATAATTCTGCATTTGACTTGATAATTGTTGTTGGCCAGTAATTATTTAAATTCTTAATTTTATTATTTTCATATATATAAATATCTTCTTGATAATTAAAATCTTGATAATATTCGTTACCTTTACTTTTAAAAAAATCTAATTCAAAATTTATATTTGATACCATGGTCTCTTTGGTTCTACTTTTATTAGTTATTTTAAAATCAATAATTAATTCGTTTAATCCATCCTTTTTTCTGATTTTATAATTTATAGGAACCAGATTTAACTTTGATTTGGGTGAGTTTTTAATAAATAAATCTGAAAGAATTAAAAAAATTAAAAGAACTAAGAGGATATTTATTAATATCATTTTTTAATCAATTTTTGTTTTCATCTTTTTTTCAGAAATGATACTGTTGTATTCATTGAAACTTTCTAAAGAAAATGTCGTATCTTCTATATCAATTCCTTTTAGATCTCCTATAATTTTGTTTAAATCATCGATTTTAATCATTCCGTTTTTATCATATTTAACTTCGCCATCACTATTTAAAATAATGGTTTGTGGAATTAATCCGTTCCAATAATAATTAGGTTCATTTTTAAGATCAGACTTTTCTTTATCCTGTAATTCATCAGTAGTTAGAGCAATAATATCTATATTATTTCTCCATATCAAATCTAAACCAGATATTATCGGAGCCATAGCTTTACTATCTGAGCTATCGTCAAGATAAAAAAATAAAACTGCGACTCTTTTGTTTTTTAATGATTCCTGAAGAGTTGTCTGGGGAGGAACTATAGCCCCATTACCTGCATATATAGGAAAGATGTTGCCATCGTAACTATCAGAATCTCTAGAGGCATTTGCTTTATATGGACTTAAGAAAATTAATGCTATTAGGATCCATTGAATTATTTTCATTGAAGTTTAAAAACTTACTTTGAACTTGATCTTCCTAATCCTTGAAGGATTCCTTTCCCAATTAAACCGATAGCTTTGCCAACGACCTTTGTAAGAAAAGTTACAAAAAGATTACCGATATATTTTACAGCAATTTCTAACTGCGGTGCTACGGCATCTCTTATCTCAACTAACAATGTAACTTGTTTTTGTAGCCATTCTAGATTCTCTAATTCTTTCTCCCTATTTTCATTTTTAAAGTAACGAGTAAATTTTTTATCGATAATATCAATATATTCTCGTTTACTCTCATACAAGTAGATAGGCATATAAATATAGTCATGCCAACGATTGTAGTTATTAATATTATTTCTAAATCTTTCAAAATTTCTTGTTGATTGTAATTCGGGATTTATAAGTACAGTTCTTAATTCAGGCCAATAAGAACAAATATTAAAGATTTCAGAAGCTAATAAATTACAGTTCCTTATTGTCCAATTCGAAATGATATTTTCAAGGATCAAAAACGATTCTGTTTCATATAGAGGGAGTAATTTTCCATCATAGTCAAGAGCTTCATTTTTAATAATTGGCTCAATAAACATTATTGATTCATGAGATTCTCTATCTATTTCTTCACAACTTACCTCACTATAAATAAAATCATGTATTGAAACAGATTCGCTTCCTTTTTTTAATCGAAAATAGCTGTCTGCGATATTTGAAATTGTATTAACTTTAAGTTCTTTTATAAGAGAATTTAAATCATCCTTAAAATCTTTCTCCTTATAGTTTGCCTTAATATTTTTGACTAAATTATCTAACTCATCTAACATTTTGCAAATTAGTCGTGAAATAAATTCTTTTTTTATCCCAGAAAGAATTATTGATGAATTATTGAATTCAACCTGTAAGTTAGTTGAACTATACCTTTCTTTTAGTCTATCTAAAATTAAATTCCATATTTCAGTAGTGTTTTTATCTTTAATGAATACAGTGTTTTTATTTTCAAGATTAATTTTATTTTCAGTGTAAACTGCCTCTGTATAAAGTTCTAGTGAATTACCCCATAAAAAAATTAGAAAAGATTTTGCAGTAATAAGTTCTCTTAATCTTCCTTTTAAAATGAATTTATAAAATTCTGCCGTTGAATCAGAGTTGACATATTTGAATATATAATTAATTTCAGTATCTATTTGTTTAAGACCCGAAGTTAGAATTTTTTGACTAAAAGAGAGTGGCTTATTTTTGTTTAATTGAACTCGGGAATTATTTTCAATATCAAATGCCCTTCCTCCATTTAAAATGGTATTAATAGATTCAAGAACTTTTTCTGCACTGGGATTTAAAAGAAAACCTTCAGCATTTAACGATGGAGTGGTATTTGCTTCATAAACAAGTTCGCCAGAGATAATTATAAGAAACTTTGACTCATCATATCTTTCTCTTAATTTTAATAATTCTAACCTTATAAGATCTTCTGATTGGAAATTAAGAACATTCCATATAACTAAATCCGGAGTTTTATCACCTGTTCCATTATTAAAATTAATGTCTAAATTTTGGTCTAGTGATGTTAACTTAAGCGATAAAGATTCTGCTATTAAGCTTGGAGCAATAATCAATATTGATTTTTTTGAAATTAATTCCAAGACTAGATTTCTTATCTCTTATACAAAATTAACTTACAATTACTGCAAAAACCAGTCTTAAATCAATGTTTATACTCTTTTAAGCGTAGTAATTTCTGTTTAAATCAAAGTCATTTAATCTCTCTGATGACAATACATTATTCGCTTCGTTTATCGTGAATTTATTTTCATATAGAGCTTTACCTACAATTACTCCAAAGAGTCCAGAGTTTTCAAATTTTACTAACGATAATAAATCAGAAATTGAACCAACACCTCCTGAGGCTATTACTGGAATATCTGTAATTTCAAGTATGCTTTTTATGAAATCTTCATTTGTCCCTTCTAATGTCCCATCTGTATTTATATCTGTAACAATAAAACTAGCAATTTTAAATGAAGAAAACTCCTTCACTAGATCTGTGGCTAAAATATTAGATTGCTCAAGCCACCCCCTTGTACTAACTTTTCCATCTTTTGCATCTATCCCAATAATTATCCTACCAGGAAATTTATTTGATAAGTCTTTAACTAGTTCTTTATTTTCTATCGCAGAAGTTCCCATTATAACTTTATCAATGCCATAAGAAAATAGTTGTTCTATCCTTTCTTGAGACCTTACCCCTCCACCTATTTGAATAGGTATGTTAACTGTTTTTGCAATCTTTTTTATTGATTTATCGTTTGTTGGGGATCCAGTTTTTGCTGCATCCAAATCAACTATATGTATATATTTTGCCCCTTCGCTTTCCCAAAATTTAGCTTGCTCATGAGGCTCTTTGGTGAAGTCTTTTCTTTTATTAAAGTCGCCTTTAACAAGCCTTACACACTTACCATTCATTAAATCAATTGCTGGTATTAGGTCCATAGAATCATCCTTTTCATTAATAACTTATTAGTAGTACTATTCAGTATGTAATTCTATTTAAGATTACTACTTCAGTTAAATATTTTTTGAATATGAAAATTCTTGTAATGGGTGGCACTAGATTTGTTGGCAAGTCTTTGGTTGGAAAGTTATTAAGTAAAAATTATGATATTGATATTTTCACGAGGGGCAATAAAATTAATCCTGAAAAAACAAATTTAATTAAGGGTGATAGAAATAATTCAGAAGATATCCTCAGACTAAGAAATAAAAAGTATGATGTTGTTTATGATATTTCTGGACGAGAGTTAGAACAAACCAAACTTCTTATAGAAAATTTAGATAACTCTTTCCAGAGATATATATATGTAAGCTCTGCAGGTGTTTATAAAAATAATTGTGAACTACCCATATCCGAAGTTGATCCAATTGATCCAGAAAGTAGGCACAAAGGAAAGTTTGAGACAGAAAATTGGTTAAAAAAACAAAAAATTCCTTTTACAAGTTTTAGACCTACTTATATTTATGGACCAGGAAACTATAATAAAATTGAAAATTGGTTTTTTGAAAGGTTATTTACTAAAAAATCTATACCAATTCCTGGTGACGGTTCTTTAATTACTCAGCTAGGCCATGTTTCGGATCTAACTGATGTAATGATAAGGTGCATAAATTTTAAAAATTCCAAAAATAATATTTACAATTGTTCAGGTGAAAAAGGAGTTACAATCAAGGGTTTAATTTATTTTTGTGCGAATGTTCTTGGGTTAAACAAAAATGAGATTTCTTTAAGAACTTTTGATTATCAAAAATTAGATCCTAAGTCTCGAAAGGGATTTCCAATTAGATTAAATCATTATCAAACTGATATCTCTAAGATAAAACGTGATTTAGAATGGGCGCCAACTTTTGATTTACTCAATGGTCTAAAGGATAGTTTTGTGAATGATTTTAATAATAAAAAGAGTGAGGAGTTTGATGAGAATTCAGATAATATTCTTTTTAATTCTTAAATAGCCAAATAAAGTCACAAAAGTCAGTATGAATCCTAACCAATAAAAAATTAAAGCCAAATTATTCAAAAAGCTAATTTTTAATGGTGTAAAGAAGGTAATTACTGAAATAAAAAAGAAAAATGTTTTATATTTTCCTAACGTTGATGCTGGTAAACCGTCTTTTGTAGAGTTCCTTAGGCTAGAGATAATTAATTCTCTAAATAAAATTAATGACAAAGACCAGAAGGGTATAAAATTATTTTTACAAAGGAAGGTCAAAGGAATTAAATAGAATACTTTATCGCTTAAGGGATCAAGGATAGCTCCTATTCTGGTTTTAAGATTAAATTTCCTTGCCAATAACCCGTCAAAATAATCAGTTAAACCTCCAATAATAATCAATATAAAGACATAAAAAGGTCTGTTAATTTCTAAAAAAAGTATTAATGGAAATACAAGGAAAAGCCGAGATATCGATAATAAATTGGGAATATTCAATGCCAAATTTTTAAGATTTTTTCTTAATAACAAATTAGTTTTTGTAGATAAAAAATATATTACACTCTCAACAAGCTTAAATTTTTAGTTAAAAATTTTTATTAGTTTTGATGCTATATTCTCAAATTTAATTTAAATCTGAATCCTAAAGATTATAAACTCAAACTCTCTTTATGGATGTTGATGTTTTATATTACAAAATTATTCCTTATATCTAATATCTAATGCAGCCTCATAGCCTAAAGCTATCCCCAGAATCTGATTTGATAAATTCAATTAAAGACTATTCTTTATCGAATAATTTATACGGGTATGTTTCTGGAGTTGTTGGTAATCTTAGAACAGTTTGTATTCAATGCCCAGGTAATCAAGAGATAAATAAATTTGAAGGAAACTTAGAGATAGTTTCTTTAAACGGAAATTTTTATAAAGGAGATGTTCATTTACATTTGAGTTTTGCTGATGAGGGATGTAATGTGTTTGGCGGACATCTTGAGGAGGGATGTATTGTAAAAAAAGGTACTGATATTTTATTACTTTCTTTTGAACAGAAAATTATTAATATCTCAAATCATGATTTAATCACTAATGAATCTCGTGTAAAAGCATTTATTTTAAAGGATTGTCCTTGGTCTAAAAGAGCAATTAGGTTGCTCAATTCTTTATCTATCCCTCATGAAGTTACTCTAATAGACAATGATGAGAGCTTTCAAAAAATTATGGCTCAAAGTAGCCATAATACTTTCCCTCAAATATTTTTGGATAATAAATTTTTTGGAGGATATGATGAACTTTCAGAACAAGCAAAATTGGATAACTTAATTTCATTTAAGTAATCTAAATTTTTTAACTATCACGATTATTAAGCTTTTCAGCAACTAATTCGTCCTCTAACTGCTTTATTAATCTTGATACAAGACTTTGAAATTCTGGTTGACAGCCTTTAAATGCAGCTTTATGTCTTATTGGCTCATTTCTAGTTCTTAAATCAGTAAGCATTAATTGTAATGCGTCAATTTTGGGATTTATTTTCATAGTTTTAATTTATATATTTACATCTTTTAAATCATTTGCATAGCTTTTTTAAAAGATATCTTTTTATTATCATTCGAACTTGTAACTTCTATTAATTTATTAATGGATTCTTTGTTTTTTAAAGAATCTATACAACATTGCGCAACTAATCTTCTTGGGATTGATCCATTAATTTGAGTATCCTCTTTTGAATAATTTATATTTTCTGATTTAATATCTTCATTTTCCTTTAATCCTCCAGGTCTAATTATAGTCCATTCAAAATTTGAATTGCGTAGAAAGTTTTCACCTAATTTCTTCCAAATAAGAATTAAACCAAATAAGTTTAATGGGTGGAATAATTTACCAGTACAAAGGGAACTAACTAAGATAACTCTTTTAATACCAACTCTTTTACAACTCTCTAATTGCCGGTATACACCTAATGCATCAACTTTTGCAGGACCAGTTAAATCTAATGATGCTCTCGCTCCAGTCGCAATTATCAAAGCATCAATATCTTTTAAAGCTTCATCAAGTTCTCCTTTTTTGTCTAATGAAACCCTAATTGTTTCTAAACGCTCTAGTCCTGTTGAGACTTTTGAACTCTTTCTGATGATTTGCCTTACTTTATATCCTTTCTTAACTGCTTCTTCAGAAATTCTATAACCTGTTTTCCCAGATGCACCAGTAATTGCTATTTTCATGATTAAAAACTAATTTAAATATTATATAAATTTCTTAAGGCTTTTTACATATAAATTTCTTTTTTCTTTTGGGATAAAGAGTGCGACATAAATAACATTTTGTCCCATCACAGCCTCTTGCTGTACAGTACTCTCTGCCATAAAAGATTATTTGCAAATGTAAAGTATTCCAATCATTAACATGAAATATTTTTTTTAGGTCTTTTTCTGTTTGAACTACGCTATTGCCATTTGATAAGCCCCATCTTTGTGCCAACCTGTGTATGTGTGTATCTACTGGGAATGAGGGTATTTTAAACACCTGAGACATTACAACTGATGCTGTTTTATGACCTACCCCTGGAAGAGATTCAAGCTTCTCAAAAGAATCTGGGACCGTACCATTATGCTTTTCAATCAATAATTTAGATAAGTTATAGATGTTCTTTGATTTTTGATTAGATAGGCCTAAAAATTTTATGTAATTGTAAATGCCATTAATACCTAGTTGCATCATCTGTTCTGGATTATCTGCAACTTTAAATAAGCTTTTTGTTAATTCATTAACTTTCTTATCTGTTGATTGAGCACTTAAAACTACGGCAACTAGAAGTGTATATGCATTTGTATGATCAAGGGGTATTGGAGGCGATGGATATAGCTTTTTGAGTTCCTTGCGTATTATTTCAGCTCTTTCAGACTTTCTCATTAAATTTGAAAATTAAATGGTGTATAAAATTATACAGGGGATATTTTAGGTGAATATTTTCTGCTAACTTAATATATTTAATAATAAGAACGAAGTGAAAAATGATGCGTTAATAATTGATGATTTGCATCATAAATATGATAAACGAGAATGTTCAAGTTGGATATTAAACGAAATTAACCTCAAAATTGAAAATGGCGAATTTTTAGGGTTGCTTGGACCTTCTGGTTGCGGAAAAACTACTCTTTTAAGATTAATTGCGGGGTTCGAATATCCCTCTAAAGGGAGGATTTCTCTAAATGATAAGGAAATTTCAAGTAGCAAAAACATTCTTAGTCCTGAGAAAAGAAATATTGGCATGGTTTTTCAAGATTATGCACTTTTCCCCCACTTAACTGTTTTGGAAAATGTAATTTTTGGTTTGAAAAACAAAAAAGATAGATCTAGAGTTGATTATTTATTAAATGTTGTTGGTCTAGATAGTTTCGTTGGAAGGTACCCACATGAACTCTCTGGAGGCCAAAAACAAAGACTCGCAATTGTGAGAGCTCTTGCTCCGGGTACAAATTTTATTTTATTGGATGAACCTTTTTGTAGTCTTGATATGCATGTCAAACTAAAATTGAGAAGTGAACTACCTAATATCCTAAGAGGTTGTAATGCAAGCGGATTGATGGTTACTCATGATCCGGAAGAAGCTATGTCAATTTGCGATAAAGTCGCTGTTATGAATGATGGGAAAATACATCAAATTGATACGCCAATTAATCTTCTAAATAATCCTAAGACCATATTTGTTAGTAGTTTTATTTTGGGTAATAATATTGTTAATCTCAAAAAAATTGGTAATTCCTATATTTCTTGTTTAGGTGAGATAAATATTTCAGGGATTTTACAAAATGCAAATATTAAAAGTATGTCAATTTCGCCTAAGTTTATTTCAATTAAAAGATCAGAATCTGGAAATGCGAATGTAATATCTAAAGAATTTCTTGGAGAATTTCTTATATATAAAGTAACTATTAATGGAAACATATTGAGGGTTAGAACTGATATTAATAATCTTATAAATAATGGAGATAAATGTTCTCTTTCTATAAATAAAAATAGTTATTATTTTTTATATCCTGGAGCACATAAAGTATATATATAGAATTTATTTATAGGCAATTACACTTCCCTCCCTTCCAATTAGAGCATTTTTTCTTTTTACATTTCTTTTTTTTACTTTTATATATTTTATTTGTTAAAAGCAGTTCAGAAAAACTGTACTCTAAATTCATTTATAGTATTGCGAGTGATTTTCATTATCATATTATTTTATTTAATTTAAAGGATTTATCAATTACTAATTTATACAAAATGTTGTATTATTTGATTAGTTCCTGATTTAAAAATGAATGCAAATAATTTAAAAACAAAAAAATTAATTAATTTTGGTCCATCTGGAAGAGCCGTTGCTCAACCGATAGACAATAGTTTATTAGATAACCTTTTTGAACATCTAACGATGGAAAGATATGCCAATGTTCAATATTTTTCTATGTATCTATGGTTTCAAGAACGCGATTTAAATGGATTTGCCTCACATTTTCTAAGTGAGTCACAAGGTGAAATTGAACATGCTCAGAAATTTGCAGATTACTTAATTGCAAGAGGACAAAGCGTAAAATTAGATGAAATTCCTGCACCCGTTCAAACATGGGATTCTATAGAGGAGCTGATTTCTTATTCTTTTAATATGGAGGCTGATTTAACTTCATCTCTTCAACAACTTTATTCCATATCAGAAAGAATTTCAGATACAAGAACTAACGTATTTTTAGATCCAATTATAGAGGCTCAAACACAATCAGAAGATGAATTTGCGAACATACTGGGCAAGGTTAAGTTTGCTTCTAATCAACCTTCGGCAATCTTACTAATAGATAGTGATTTAAAGAAAAAATAGATTACTTTCAAATTTATTTTCATTCAATATTCTTTTCGTTATTTCAATAAGTAACTTAGAAAAGTTAATGTTATCAGTTTTGTTTTTGTTTAAGAGCTCAGCTATTTTATAAATCTCATTAACTCTTTTAAAAAGATTTTTGTTTTCAGAAAATAACCTTATCTTCAATGCTTTATTTTCTGTAGATTTGTAGGATTGCTTGATATTTCTGAGTCTATTCGATAAAACTTCAACTTCCATTAACAAGTTGTTAGTAAGTGATTGTGATTCCTTCATATTTTTATAGCGGCGATGTCTCAATAAAAGAAGGCGCAACACTAACTGTTTGGGTTCCAATAGGAGCTATTAATAACTCAGATGATCTTAATTTAGAAATTAATCTTGTTGATGTTACTCGTGTAGAACCGATTAATTCACCAATTCTTTCATGAGTCAACCTAAAAGGTAACTCACACCATTGACCACATCTCCTGCCTAGACGATTTACTAGTATTGAAAACAACGCTTGTAATCGCTGTTCTGCATTTCCTAAGTGTCTAATCCTAAGGAGTTGCAAAGTCCATTCATTTACTGCATCGAAACCCATATTTTCATCAATATTTACATTGCTATGGAATGACAAATCTGTTAGTGCTTCAACGCAGACCCCTTCGCTACATAAAAGGTCTGTCCTTAATTGATCTCCTGATTGTAAAAATGCGAGTGTCATTCCTTCAGTTTCTTCACAAGGACAATAAACTCTTGCAATTCCACTCTCGACTTCTAAGCAAGTCCCTTTTGGTCTTGATGAAGGATCTATTAATACGGATTGCCCTGTTATTATCCTTACTAATTTTGACGGAGATTCTGCATAACTATGGAAATACATTAAATCGAATATGATAATGAGAATTATTATCAATTATGCACTATAAATTAACTTATTGCAATAGATTCTCATTATCATATTGATTATGAAGTTTTTCGTTACATAGTATTTAGCAATATAATCTAATTAGAAATGCTAATGAATTTTTTTTTAGATGAGCTTAAATAATAGAGTCTGTTCTAATTGTGGAAGTTCTTCATTAGTCTCAGATCGATCTTTAGGAGGCAAAATTGTCTGCTCTAGATGTGGATCTTCTTTAATTAAAAATAAATCCTATTCATATTTTAAAAGTAAAAAATTAGTAATCCTGCTTATTGCGATAGCTATTTTTATAATTATTATTTAGATAATCTTTTTATATTCCAAAAATCATTATTTTTTGTCACCACGACATTAGTACCATATAACTTATTAATATTTTCGCTATTTATTACCCTATCTTGATTACCATCTGCCAATATTTTGCCATCTTTAAGCATTATGACCCTGTCATAAATTTTTGTAATCATTGAAATATCATGTGTCACACATAAAATATTGGTATTCAATTTTGATAATTCATCAATCTTATCAACCACAAAAAACTTTGAATTATAGTCTAAATTTGCAATAGGCTCATCTAGGATTAATATATCCGGTTTTTTGATTAAAGCCCTAGCAATGAGAGAAATTTGTTTTTCTCCATCTGATAAATATGTAAAATATTTTTTAGATAATTTTGATATATTCATATTCTTCATCATTTTTTCCACCTTATAAATATCTGTTTTAGATTTATTTTTTATGTAACAATATCTTCCATATAGTCCACTTAAAATTAAATCAAAAACTTGTAGATTTGGATTTATTCTATTTTTAATATCGTTATTAACTGTACTTACTCTTTTCCTTAGTTCCCATAAATTTATAAGTTCTTTTTCAAAAATTTTCAGTTTGGATTCATTCGCTATTACTGGGTATATGTTTCTATTAATTACTTCTATTAAAGATGATTTGCCTGAACCATTTGGTCCAATTAATATTACATTCTCTGAATATTTTAGTTTTAAACTTAAATCTTTAATTACCCTAAAATCATTTTTAAAACAATTTATATTTTTTGCCTCAAACCAAAACTTATTAATCACTAAAACTTATTACTCCAAAATATAATTAATTGAATTGAGCTTAAAATAAATATAAAAAGATAGAGCCAATTCAACCATGAAGGTCTATTTACTTTCTTCATCAACTATATCAATAACATAAATAAAATTAGTGGCGCAGCGTATCTTAAGAGAGTTTTTCTGACAATATCTATATTATTGATAATTTCTAATTTTTTTATCTCTGGGGGATATTTCAATATAACTTTGTCGTAGACATCAAGTTTATTAGAATTATTAGCATTTCCCCAAGGCTCATCTTTATTTTCAGACTTTTTGTACCATTTCCAAAAGTAATTTATTATTCTGTCTTCTCCTAATAATTTTATTTCATCTTTATTTATAAATCCCATTTTGTGATTATATGTTTGTGTTTTTAAAATCATATAGTCTTCATCAAATATCTTATAAAAAATCTTTCTTTGATTCTCCTTAAATAGTATGAGGTTATTAATTAGTTTATTTTTTAGAAATTTTCTATAGTGCCTTACTATTACTCTTGCTTTGTTATTTCCTAATGGAATATGATCTAAAACTTGTAAATATCTTGACTCGGAAGGATCTCCCTTGTAAATTAAAATTCTACCAGGCGGAATGAATTTTATCCTGATAAATTCTTTTGTGGGATCTTTCTTATAGTAATAAATACTTTCAATATATTTACTAGTGACATTAATTTTTTGATTAAAACTAACAAGTACGTTTTTATTAACATCTTTATCAGGGATTGTATCGCCATGCACCCAAAAGATATGAAGGATATCTAGGTGATTTTCAATTATCCTTGACCAATCACATTTGAAGTCAACTAAAACCTCCTCAAAGACATAATCCTTATGTGAAAAACCATTTTGACATAATTCGTAGTTAGTTATAGGCGTATCTTCACTTATATTATTTAAATCAGTCTCTGATTTTTTAGAAAAATGTACAAAAATATATCCATTCTTCTCTAGAGTTTTGTATTGAGATAAATGAATTCTTTTGGCGTATTTATCGTAATTATTATCAACTATATGGTGACATGTTATTCTATCGAGATTTTGGCAACTTCCACCAGATGAAAACTTAGCTCCATGATATGGGCAGGTTATTACTCCATCTGATAATGTCCCTCCCAAAAAGGAGGCTCCTCTATGTGGACAAATATTTTTAATGCACCTAACGTTTTTATTTTCATCTCTATAAAGAACAAGAGGCTCATCATAGAGTGAAAAATAATATAGCTTATTTTTTTTTAGCTCTTTAGAGGGACAAATTGCATACCAACCAAATAAACCTATATTTAATTCTTTTTGATTATCTCTAATATCAAACGAGTCAATTTTTACTACCGTTCCTTTTTTAAATGGCTTAAGAACGGTATTAAAGTCTTTTGATTTAAAAAAATTAATTTGTCTGTTTTCCATAAATTAATTTCTTTTTTTAAATGACTGTTTATCTTTCGGAACTATAACCCAAGTAAATAATCAATTTCTTATAAAAAGAAAATTCTCTATTATTTGTAGCAATAATTATTCCTTTATTGGAAAAATTGAGTCTCTGTCCTATTAATGTATCTTTATTTCATGTTTTTTGTATCTTTTGTGATTCTTTCAGATTTTTTATGTAATCAATAGCATCATCAATATTTTTGTGAAAATTGCATTGACCCAAATAGCATCCTATAAATCTTAAGAATTTTCTCTTGCCACCACTAATTTCATATCTATGTATTGTACCGCCATCTATAGGGGCATAAATAAGTTCTGGTAATGCCATATTAATTTTGTATTTAATACTTAATTAAACAATAATTCATGTTTAAATACATTTCCATAGCTCAATCCATATATTTAATAATTAATATACTTATTTTTAGATAATTATTTATTTAATACACAAGTATTATTCCAAAAGTATTTATACGTTTTTTAAAAAACTACAAAAAAAATTCAATCTATAAAAAACTCATTAAGAGTTTTTATCTTCCAAAATATGAAATATCTGTTGTGATTAAAAAATTTTCAATTTCTATATTTTTAATAAAACATAGTCGGCAGAGTTGAATTCTAAACTATATTAAATTTGCAATTTATGAAATATTATGATCAAAAGAGTCTTTATGATATTCACTATAACTTTGCTTCTTCTATTTAGTAGTCCAGTTTACTCATTAGAAACTTCTCCCAAAACTCTTGAAAAGTATACAAAAAAGATATCTAGTAAGTTCACTAGAACTTACTGCAACACAACCAAATTCGGTATTTCTTATGAGGGTGCTTTGGCTTTTGCTATTGGAGAGACTAACAAGGAATTTAAAAATAATAAACTCAATAAGTTGATAGATTATTCTCTTATAAAAAATTCAATAGTTAATGATTTAGAAAATAATTGCCAGGTTTATGATTTTGATATTAGTAATTTAGAAAATTTAAACTTTAACTAGAAAAATGAAATTGTTAAAGTCTTATTTTTTACCTATCCAATCATTTGGTTTTTCCATCATCCATTCGAAAACTCCCTTAGCATCAAGGTTTTTAGATGCATAAACAAATAGAATTGGAAAAATTATAATTACTGTGCC
>QCLY01000001.1 GCA_003214195.1 Prochlorococcus sp. AG-418-G23 | reverse complement strand
TAGTCAATTAAGTCAATTCATGGATCAAACAAATCCTCTTGCTGAATTAACACATAAGAGAAGAATTTCAGCACTAGGTCCAGGCGGTTTGACAAGAGAAAGAGCAGGTTTTGCCGTAAGAGATATTCATCCTTCACATTATGGGAGATTATGCCCTATAGAGACTCCCGAAGGTCCTAATGCAGGACTTATAAACTCTTTAGCGACTCATGCAAGAGTAAATGAGTACGGTTTTATTGAAACACCTTTTTGGGAAGTTAAGAACGGCAAAGTTAATAAAGAAGGAAATCCTATTTATCTCTCCGCTGACTTAGAAGATGAGTGCAGAGTAGCTCCAGGAGATGTGGCAACTGATAAGGATGGAAATATACTTGCAAATTTAATACCAGTGAGATACAGGCAAGATTTTGAAAAAGTTCCTCCTCTTCAAGTCGATTATGTACAGCTATCCCCCGTCCAAGTAATTTCAGTTGCTACGTCTTTAATTCCTTTTTTAGAACATGATGATGCAAATAGAGCTCTGATGGGATCAAATATGCAACGTCAAGCGGTCCCATTGCTCAGACCAGAACGACCTTTAGTTGGCACAGGTTTAGAATCTCAAGTTGCAAGAGATTCTGGAATGGTCCCAATAACAAAAGTTAATGGAACTGTTTCTTATGTAGATGCAAATGAGATTGTTGTAAAAGACGAAAATGGTAATGAACATTTTCATTATCTTCAAAAATATCAAAGATCAAATCAAGATACCTGCTTAAACCAAAGGCCTATAGTAAAAATTGGAGACCAAGTCATATCTGGGCAAGTATTAGCTGATGGATCAGCATGTGAAGGAGGGGAAATAGCGCTTGGTCAAAATGTCTTAATTGCATATATGCCTTGGGAGGGCTACAACTACGAAGATGCAATTCTGGTGAGTGAAAGGATGGTAACTGATGATTTATATACTTCTGTACATATTGAAAAATATGAAATCGAGGCAAGGCAAACAAAACTAGGTCCAGAAGAAATTACAAGAGAAATTCCTAATATCTCTGAAGAAAGTTTGAATAACCTTGATGAAATGGGAATAATTAGAATTGGTGCTTTTGTCGAGAGCGGCGATATTCTTGTAGGAAAAGTTACTCCAAAAGGTGAATCAGACCAACCACCTGAAGAAAAACTTTTGAGAGCCATTTTCGGAGAAAAAGCTAGAGATGTTAGAGATAACTCTCTCAGAGTTCCTAAGACCGAGAAAGGAAGAGTTTTGGATGTTCGTATTTATACTAGAGAACAAGGTGATGAGCTACCTCCGGGGGCTAATATGGTTGTTAGAGTTTATGTTGCTCAGAGAAGAAAAATACAAGTAGGTGACAAAATGGCTGGAAGGCATGGAAACAAGGGAATTATCAGCAGAATTTTGCCTAGAGAAGATATGCCTTATTTGCCTGACGGAACACCTGTAGACATAGTTCTTAATCCTTTAGGGGTTCCAAGCAGGATGAACGTAGGTCAAGTCTTTGAATTATTGATGGGCTGGGCAGCCTCCAACTTGAACTGTAGGGTTAAAGTTGTTCCATTTGATGAAATGTATGGTTCTGAGAAATCACATCAGACTGTACAAGCATTTTTAGAAGAGGCTTCAAAACAGCCTGGTAAAGCATGGATTTATAATCCTGATGATCCAGGAAAATTATTACTAAAAGATGGTAGAACAGGAGAACCCTTTGATCAGCCAGTGGCAGTTGGATATTCTCACTTCCTTAAATTAGTGCATTTGGTAGATGATAAGATTCATGCAAGATCTACTGGACCCTATTCTTTGGTTACACAACAACCATTAGGTGGAAAAGCCCAGCAAGGAGGCCAAAGGCTTGGAGAAATGGAAGTATGGGCTTTAGAAGCTTATGGAGCAGCTTATACTCTTCAAGAACTATTGACAGTCAAATCTGATGATATGCAAGGAAGGAATGAAGCTTTAAATGCAATCGTTAAAGGTAAACCAATACCTAGACCAGGAACTCCTGAATCATTTAAGGTTCTCATGAGAGAATTGCAATCTCTAGGTTTAGATATTGGGGTTTATACAGATGAAGGTAAGGAGGTTGATTTGATGCAAGATATTAATCCGAGAAGGAATACTCCATCGAGACCGACCTATGAATCGCTAGGAACCTCTGAATATGAGGAAGATTAAATACTTAATGAAAACTTTGAATTAAAATTTCCGAAAATGACAAACAGCAACTTAAGAACAGAAAACCACTTTGATTACGTCAAAATATCAATTGCCTCTCCACAAAGAATTATGGATTGGGGACAGAGGACATTACCCAATGGACAAGTTGTAGGCGAAGTTACGAAACCTGAAACTATTAATTACAGGACACTTAAACCGGAAATGGATGGGTTGTTTTGTGAAAAGATTTTTGGACCCTCTAAAGATTGGGAATGTCATTGTGGTAAGTACAAAAGAGTTAGACATCGAGGAATAGTATGTGAAAGATGTGGCGTTGAGGTAACTGAAAGTAGAGTCAGAAGACATAGGATGGGGTACATAAAGCTTGCTGCCCCGGTTTCCCATGTTTGGTATTTAAAAGGAATTCCCAGTTACGTCGCAATTCTTTTGGATATTCCATTAAGAGATGTAGAACAAATCGTTTATTTTAATTGTTATGTCGTTTTAGATCCTGGTGATCATAAAGAACTTAAATATAAGCAATTACTCACTGAGGACGAATGGCTTGAAATTGAAGATGAGATCTATGCTGAGGATTCAACAATTGAAAATGAGCCTTATGTTGGCATTGGTGCTGAGGCTCTGAAGCAATTACTTGAAGATCTTGATTTGGATCAGGTTGCGGAAGAACTGAGAGAAGAGATTACACAAAGTAAGGGACAGAAAAGGGCAAAACTCATAAAAAGAATAAGAGTTATTGATAATTTCATTGCTACTAATGCAAAACCGGAATGGATGGTCTTAGATGCAATTCCTGTTATTCCTCCAGATCTTAGACCCATGGTGCAACTAGATGGAGGAAGATTTGCAACTTCTGATTTAAATGATCTTTATAGAAGAGTTATAAATAGAAATAACAGACTAGCTAGGCTTCAAGAGATTTTAGCTCCTGAAATTATTGTAAGAAATGAAAAAAGAATGCTCCAAGAGGCGGTTGACGCTCTCATAGATAATGGGAGAAGAGGAAGGACTGTTGTTGGGGCAAACAACAGAGCACTCAAATCTCTCAGTGATATTATTGAAGGAAAACAGGGAAGATTTAGACAGAATCTTCTCGGTAAGCGCGTTGACTATTCTGGAAGATCTGTAATTGTTGTAGGTCCTAAGTTGAAAATGCATCAATGTGGTCTTCCAAAAGAAATGGCATTAGAGCTCTTTCAACCTTTTGTAATTCATAGATTAATACGTCAAAACATTGTAAATAACATTAAAGCTGCAAAAAAATTAATACAAAAAGCTGATGATGAAGTAATGCAGGTACTTCAAGAGGTTATTGAAGGTCATCCAATTCTGTTAAATAGAGCTCCCACACTTCATAGATTAGGAATTCAAGCCTTTGAACCAAAATTAGTCGGAGGTAGAGCAATACAACTTCATCCTTTAGTTTGTCCTGCATTTAATGCTGACTTTGATGGAGATCAAATGGCAGTTCATGTTCCTTTAGCCTTAGAAGCACAAACTGAAGCACGCATGCTCATGTTGGCTAGTAACAACATATTATCTCCTGCTACTGGTGAACCAATTGTTACTCCATCGCAAGATATGGTTTTGGGATCTTATTATCTGACTGCTTTACAGCCTAATTACCAAAAACCTGATTTTAGAGATAATAGGACTACTTTTGCTTCTTTAGAAGATGTTATTTTTGCTTTTGAAGATAAAAGACTTAGCCTACATGAATGGGTATGGGTCAGATTTAATGGAGAGGTTGAGGATGAAGAAGAAATTTTAAATCCAAAAACAACTGAAGAGCTTGAGGATGGTTCAAGACTGGAAATTTGGAATTTAAGAAGAGATAGATTTGACTCCCAAAATAATTTAATAAGTCGATTTATCTTGACAACTGTCGGGAGAGTGGTGATGAACTATACAATCATTGATTCTATATCTAGAACCTAATCTTTTAACACTTTTTTCATTCATTAAAAAACTATGACATCATCTAAACCAAAAAAAACTTCTAGGGTTCGCAAAACTAACAAAAACTCAAAGAAGAATAATCCTGTTATTATGCAACCTTTAGCTAAAACTCCCCCATCTTTTAAGAACAAGGTAGTTGATAAAAAAGCTTTAAAAAATTTAGTATCTTGGGCCTATAAAACTCACGGGACTGCAATAACTGCAGCAATGGCTGATAATTTAAAGGATTTAGGATTTAAATATGCTACTCAAGCTGCTGTTTCTATTTCAGTAGACGACTTAAAAGTTCCTGAAGCTAAGCAAAATTTGATAGGGCAAGCTGAAGAACAAATTTCTGCTACGGAGGAATGTTATAGACTTGGAGAAATTACTGAAGTTGAGAGACACACAAAGGTTATTGATACCTGGACTGAAACTAATGAGAGGTTAGTAGATGCTGTTAAAGATAATTTCAATCAAAATGATCCTCTAAATTCAGTTTGGATGATGGCTAATTCAGGAGCTAGGGGTAATATGTCTCAGGTTAGACAGCTTGTAGGGATGAGAGGATTGATGGCTAATCCTCAGGGAGAAATTATTGACCTGCCAATAAGAACAAACTTTAGAGAAGGACTCACTGTTACTGAATACGTAATTTCTTCTTATGGAGCAAGGAAAGGTTTAGTTGATACTGCCTTAAGAACTGCGGATTCAGGATATTTGACAAGAAGATTGGTAGATGTAGCACAAGATGTAATAGTTAGAGAAGAAGATTGCGGGACTGAACGATCAATAGTTGTTGAAGCTGAAGATGGTAAATTTGGATCAAGACTTCTTGGGAGACTATCTGCTGAGGATATTATAGATTCTGAAGATAATTTAATTATTCCTCAAAATACAGCAATAGACCCTTTATTCTCAGAAAAAATTGAGAAAGCATCTATCACAAAGGTAAAAATAAGATCTCCATTAACATGCGAAGCTAACAGATCAGTTTGTAGGAGATGTTACGGCTGGGCTTTGGCTCATAATCACTTAGTAGACTTAGGTGAAGCAGTGGGAATAATTGCCGCTCAATCTATTGGAGAACCAGGAACTCAGTTGACAATGAGGACTTTTCATACGGGGGGAGTATCAACTGCTGAAAGCGGAGTAGTAAGATCAAAAATTTCTGGCAAAGTTGAATTTAGTTCAAAAGCAAAGGTTAGAGGTTATAGAACTCCACATGGTGTAGAAGCTAAACAAGCAGAAGTTGATTTTATATTAAAAATTGTCCCTCAAAAAAATAGTTCTTCCAAGTCCCAAAAAATTGAGGTTTCTAGTGGATCACTTTTATTCGTTGATGATGGTGAGGAAATAAATTCTGATATTACAGTTGCCCAGATAATTGCAGGAGCAGTAAAAAAGAGCGTTGAGAAAGCAACAAAAGATGTTATCTGTGATTTAGCAGGTCAAGTAAAATACGATAAGGTTATTCAACCAAAAGAAGTTACAGATAGGCAAGGAAATATTACTTTAAAAGCTCAAAGATTAGGAAGATTGTGGGTCTTAGCAGGAGATGTTTATAATTTACCACCTAATGCAAAACCAGTCGTTTCATCAGGAAATACTGTAGATGAAGGTTCAGTTTTAGCAGAGGCAAGCCAATCAAGTGAGTTCGGTGGAGAGGTTCGTTTAAGAGAATCGATAGGAGATTCAAGAGAAGTACAAATCGTTACTACTTCAATGTCTCTAAGCAATTTTAAATTAATCGAAGAATCTACGCACTCTGGCCAAACATATCATTTGGAATCTAGTGATGGCATTTCTTATCGTTTGAATACATCACCGGGTAGTAAGATTAGTAATGGTGATGTGGTGGCAGATTTAACGGATGAAAGGTTCCGTACAAAAACTGGTGGGTTAGTAAAATACTCTCCAGGATTAAGTGTAAAAAAAGCAAGATCATCAAAAAATGGTTTTGAAGTTAGTCAAGGTGGCACATTACTTTGGATTCCACAAGAGACACATGAAATAAACAAAGATATATCTCTTCTAATGATCGAAGATATGAAATGGATTGAAGCAGGAACAGAAGTTGTAAAAGATATTTTTTGCCAAACATCAGGAATTGTTACCGTTACTCAGAAAAATGATATTCTCCGAGAAATAACTGTAAGAAATGGAACTTTTCATGAGTGCGAAGATGAAGAGGTTTTGAATAGATTTACTGAAGAAGGCAATTTAGTGAATCCAGGTGAAAAGATTCTAGATGGTATTGATAATAAGGAAATTCTATTTGTTCAAAAATTAGAAACCTCAAAAACTAGAGGTTTATTATTACGAACTGTAGAAGAATTTACTATTCCCGACCAAGCAGAATTGCCTGAGTTATCTCATGTTAAGCAAGAGAAAGGACCACATCTTGGTTTAAAAGCTGTTCAAAGACTTACTTATAAAGATGGTGAGTTGATAAAATCAGTTGAAGGAGTTGAATTGCTTAGAACACATTTAAGTATTGAAAGTTTTAATGCTACTCCTCAAATGACTATAGATGTTGAGTCGCGTGAAGATAAAGATGATGGATCAATTAACAGATTAAATTTAGTGATTTTAGAATCTATCCTCGTCAGGAGAGATACTATATCCGACTCTAGTCATGGCTCAACACATACAGAATTACAGGTCAAAAATAATCAAATAGTTAAAGCAGGTGACATAATAGCTACTACTCAAATTCTTTGTAAAGAAAAGGGTTTGGTACAATTGCCTAATGTTATTGAGGATGAGCCTATTAGAAGGCTAATTGTTGAAAGAGAAGAGGATAAAATTAATATAAAGATCAGTAATAAAGCAGTCGTTAAAGTTGGTGATCGAGTAGTAGATGGTGACCTTATTAGTAAATCTGAAAAGTCTTCCTCTTGCGGAGAAATTGAAGATGTTTCAAGTAATTCAGTAACCTTAAGACTTGGTAGACCTTATATGGTTTCTCCTGATTCAGTTTTACATGTTAAAGATGGAGATTTAGTTCTTCGCGGAGATGGTTTAGCTCTTCTTGTTTTTGAAAGGCAGAAAACTGGAGATATTGTTCAAGGATTACCTCGAATTGAGGAATTATTGGAAGCTAGGAGACCTAGAGATGCTGCTATTTTATGTAAAAAATCTGGAATTGTTCAGATTAAAGAAGGTACGGATGAAGAATCAAACTCTTTATCAATTATTGAAAAAGACGATTTAGTTAACGAATATCAACTTTTAATTGGAAAAAATATAATGGTTAGTGATGGACAGCAAGTCGCAGGGGGAGAAACCTTGACTGATGGTCCAATTAATCCTCATGAATTATTAGATTGTTATTTCAATGATTTAAAAGATCAAAAACCTCTTATAGAAGCAGCACGAGAATCTATCTCAAAACTACAGAGAAGTATGGTAAACGAAGTGCAAAACGTTTATAAATCACAGGGCGTCTCAATCGATGATAAACATATTGAGGTTATTGTGAGACAAATGACAAGTAAAGTCAGGATAGAGGATGCAGGGGACACTACTTTATTACCTGGTGAACTTATAGAATTAAGGCAAGTTGAAGATGTAAATCAAGCAATGGCAATTACAGGAGGAGCTCCTGCAGAATTTACTCCAGTTTTGTTGGGGATAACTAAAGCCTCTCTTAACACAGATAGCTTTATATCAGCAGCTTCGTTCCAAGAAACTACAAGGGTTCTTACAGAAGCCGCAATTGAAGGTAAATCTGATTGGTTAAGAGGTTTAAAAGAAAACGTTATTATTGGAAGATTAATACCAGCAGGTACTGGTTTTAGTGGATTTGTGGAAGAATTAGCCTCAGAGGCTGGCCCTCATCCTGATATTCTTGCTGAAGAATCTGGTGGATATAGAAGAGCACAGAACTTAAGACCAGATTATACGGTTGATATGCCACAATCACCTGCTGTAAGTTCTACAGCAATTCTTGATGATCCTAGTGACGAAGACTTGGAGACTACACGAAATCGGCATGGAATAGATCCATCCTCTAGTAATTTTGCTGCATTTGCAAGACCTAGTGCTGAAAATCAATTTTCTGAAGATCAATTACCAGATCCTGCTGCTTTGGAGGGATTGCAAGAGGAGGGCCTCCTTTCAGATGAATAAATATTATCTATTATTATTTTTAATTACTAGAATAGAATTTCAATTTTGTAATCGATGATTAAACCAGAGATTGTTCCCAAAAGAAAATTACCTCGTTATGGATTCCATTTATATAATGAGAGACTTAATGGAAGAATGGCCATGATAGGATTTATTGCGCTTATTCTTACGGAATTGTTTCTTAAACATGGATTATTGTTATGGTAAAGCTAGTTCTTTTAACTAAAAATAAAATAATTTGAAAACCCTTCTTGGAAGTAGTGTTAAAGACTTAGAAAAAGTAGCTTTAAATTATGGTCAAGCTGCTTTTAGAGGTCGCCAAATCTATAATTGGATATACAACTATCGAAATAAGAATAAAAAGATTGATCAAATAGATGTTTTACCGCTAGATTTTCGTAAAAAGTTAATAGAAGATGGCTTTAAAGTAAGCGAACTTGGTCTTCAAGATAAAAATTTGGCTAGTGATGGAACTTTGAAGTTATTACTCTCTACCGATTGCAATGAAAGTATTGAATGCGTTGGCATACCAACTGAGAAAAGACTTACTGCATGTCTTTCTAGTCAAGTTGGATGTCCTATGGACTGCAAATTTTGCGCAACCGGTAAAGAAGGTTTGAAGAGATCTTTAAAAGCAAGTGAAATATTAGATCAAATTTTATTTATTGAAAATGAAATGAATAGAAAAGTCAAAAACATTGTTTTCATGGGAATGGGTGAGCCATTATTGAATATTGATGAATTGCTTTTTTCAATAAGATCCATAAATGAGGATTTTCAGATTAGTCAAAGAAAGATAACTGTAAGCACAGTCGCTGTTCCAAAAATGATAAGTAAATTATCAGAAAAGTCTTTTCAAATTTTAGGTAATTGCCAATTTACATTAGCAATAAGCTTACATGCTTCCAACCAAAAAATAAGAGAAACGATAATACCAAGTGCAAAAAACTATGAGATCAAAAATATAATTGAAGACTCTAAGCAATTTATAAGAGATACTGGCAGGAGGGTAAGTTTTGAATATTTAATGCTGAGCGGGGTTAATGATAAATTGGAACATGCCAAGGAATTGAGTACCTTGCTAAAAGGTTTTCAATGCCATGTAAATTTAATACAGTACAACCAAATTGATGATGTTGCATTTAAACGAACTCCTTTAAAAAATCTTCAATTATTTCAATCCATACTTTCCAATAATGGTATCGCTGTTAGCTTACGAAAAAGTAGAGGTCTAGATAAGAATGCTGCATGTGGTCAGTTAAGACAAAATGCAAGAAATAAATAAAATTAACTTAGAAAATTTTTTAAAAGTATATTAAAAAGGTTATCATTGATTTAATTAATTACTAATCTTTGGGTTTTATCAAGACAAAAATTTTACCTTTCGCCATAGTCGCACTTTTTGGGATTGCCTTCCTTGCAGTTAGTGCAAGAATCTGGTTGCCTGGAGATATGATGTCGCCTGCTCCTATGAATTGATATTTTAGGTTTTGATAATGACACAAAATAAAGATCCTAAAAAAGAAAGCCTAGCCGAAATTGCTGTTGATCCAGATGTTTTGGCTAGAGAATTGGCTTTAGAGATTGAAATAGACCCTTTAGAACAAATTGATGAAGATCCTTTTTCAAAAGGTTTAAACATAACTCAAGAGTGCAATGAAGCCTTAAAAATGCTAGAAGGGAATAAAGAAGAAAGAATACAAGGCTTAAGAATATTTTGTGAATATAGAGATAAAAGATCTTTTCCTTTTTTATTACCATTACTGGATCAGCCTTGTCCTGTTGAGAGAATGAGTGCAGTATATGCTTTAGGTCGTAATCCATGTCCTAGTGCTGTAAAGAAACTTGTAAGTCTTTTGGAGACTGATGATAACGCTTATGTTAGAAGAGCTACTGCATGGAGCTTGGCTAATTATGATGACCAAATTGTTTTAAAACCATTAATAAATGCTTTGAAGAATGATGTAGCAGCAGTGAGGTTATGGTCATCTAGTTCTTTAGCAGAAATTGGAAATGTTTCTTTAGAAAACGCAAAATTAGCAGCAGAACAGCTTTTAATCAGTTTAAGGATAGATAGTGAATCTGGGGTAAGGAGTAATTGTATTTGGTCATTGTGTAGGTTGTACGAAAAATTAAACAATACATTTCAAGAAAGTTTCGTTGATGAATGCACTAAAATAGCTCTTTTCGATAAAGAGCCATCTGTTATGGAAGAAGCTAAAACCGCCTTAGATTCAATGGGGATGCAAGGTTTTTATAATTAAATTTCCCAATTACTTTTGCTAAAATTCTAAAAAAAAAATAATTTATCAGATATTCAATATAAAAATTAAAATTAATTAACTTGTACCAACTGAAACAAAAAATTTTCGTTATTCTATATAAAGTAAAAGTACTTAGTACTTGAATTTAATGCCTCAAAAAACATTGAGATTCAAAATTCATCAAGATGGAAGAGTTGAAGAGACTGTCGAGGGATTTATTGGGAATTCATGTAATGAAGCTACAAAAAATCTCGAAGATGCTCTTGGCAAAGTAACAGTTAAGAGGCGAACATCTGATGCTTTCATCTCTAGTCAAAATGAAAATTTAAAACAAAAAACACACGAATCTAATGTCACATTTTAGTACCATTAAAACGCAACTTATAGAAGCGGAGCCATTAATTAAGGCATTAAATAATCTCGGTTACACAATTAATCAAGAAGAAAAGTTCGTTAAAGGTTATAGAGGCAAGTTTACTCCTGTTGACATAAGCATGAATTTATCTGGGGATACTAAAGTTGGATTTAAATGGAATAAGAATTCAAATTCTTATGAATTAGTTACTGATCTTGATCTATGGAAATTTGAAATCCCAGTTGAAAGATTTATTTCAAAAATTACTCAGATGTATGCTTATCAAACAATTATTTCCAAAACTAAAGAGGAAGGATATCAAGTTGTTGAAGAAACAAATAAAAATGATGGTTCTATTGAGTTGGTTTTAACCAAGTGGGATAATTGATATCAAAATATGGATTCTATCGATCCATTTGATAATGTTCGAGAAAACATTCAAATCACAGGATTCGAACCTGTACTTGGAGGTAAGTTAGCTGAAAAAGCTGTTTGGGTGGATGAGTCCAAATGTATTGGCTGTAAATACTGCATACACGTTGCTTCAAACACTTTTGTAGTAGATGAATTCCATGGCAGGAGTCGAGCTGTTAGACAGGACGGTGATAGCGTTGATGTTATACAAGAAGCAATAGATACATGCCCTGTTGATTGTATTCACTGGGTAAAGTTTGAAAAATTGGATGATTTAGAAAATAGTCTTGATCGAGATATGTTTCAATCTTTTGGAAAACCACCAAGAATGAATAAGCATTAATATCAAAAGGATGCATTATCGCAGATTTGGAAGAACCAATCTAAAGATGCCTGTTTTATCTTTAGGTGGGATGAGATTTCAAAAAAGTTGGGAACAATTAGATTTTTCTGAGATTTCATATGAAGAACAAAATAAAGTAGAAAATATTTTAAATCTGGCAAGCAAATTTGGCTTAAGTCATGTTGAAACTGCTAAGTATTATGGGACTTCTGAGGTGCAATTAGGAATGGGTTTTAAAAATATAGAAAAAATACCTGACATTATTCAAACAAAAATTCCTCCAAATAATGATCCAAAAATTTTTAAGAGAGATGTTATGACAAGTATAGAGAAATTAAAAGTTAAAAAAATTGATTTGCTAGCAATACATGGCATTAATACAGATGAACATTTACATCAGGCTATTAAAGATGGTGGCTGTATTGACATCTTAAGAAATTTGCAAAAAGAAAATTTAATTGGATCTATTGGATTTTCAACTCATGGAAAATCTTCACTCATTGAGAAGGCCATATCAACAAACTTTTTTGATTATGTAAATTTGCACTGGTATTTCATCAATCAAGAAAATACAAAGGTTATAAATTTTGCAAATAAGTATGATCTTGGGGTTTTTATAATAAGTCCTACTGATAAAGGGGGACATCTTCATTCGCCTTCAAACAAAATGTTGGAACTTTGTAAGCCACTTCATCCTATAGTTTTTAATGATCTTTTTTGCTTAAGCAATCAAAATGTCCATACTCTTAGTGTGGGTATTGGAAAAGAGGGAGATTTTGATTTGCATTTAGAGGCTGTCTCGTTGTTATCAGATGCTGAGAAGTATGTACCAAAGATAATAAATAGATTAAGACAAGAATCAATTAATTCTTTAGGCCTAGAGTGGCATCAATATTGGAATAGAAATTTGCCGAGTTGGGAACACACGCCAGGAAATATTAATATTCCCGCTCTGCTTTGGCTTTCAAATTTAATTGATTGGTTGGATATGGAAGGATTTGCAAAAGCTAGATATCAATTGCTTGGTAATGGAAGTCACTGGTTCCCTGGATTTAATGCAAATTTGCTAGATGTAAATGTTTCTGAAGGACAATTATTGAAAGTATTAGATGGTCATATAAATCCAAAAAAAGTTGTTAGAAAATTGAGAACTTTAAAAGAAAAGTTTGGAGATAAGGCTGTCAAAAGATTATCAAGAAAATAATTTCATAACGGATTTTTTTCAGGTTTGCCAACTTTTCTTGGGTAAATTTCGGGGCAAAATCTTTTTGGTTTAATAAGAATAACGTTTCGAGTACCTTTACTTCTTGGTAAGAAAATTTTCTTTTTCCCTTCAAATTTTCCTTCTAATATTTCTAAAGTTTTATCTAGATTCTTACTTTCTTCATCAGTCCACTTTCCACAATATAACACTCCTAATCCTTCTTTTTTTAGCATTGGGAGTATATATTCTGAAACTGTTGACGGGTTACTAACCGCTCTAGTTGTAGCTATATTGAAACTATTTCTCATTGAAGATTGATGCGCTAAGTTTTCAATACGATCATTGATGACATGAATAGTGTTTTTGAAATTTATCTCTTGGATTAAGATTTTCAATGCATCTGTTTTCTTTTTTGAAGAATCAATCAGGTATATCTCTGAATTAGGGTGAATTATGGCATAAGCTAAACCCGGGAAGCCACAGCCCGATCCAATATCTAAAAATTTTTTATTATTAAAATCAATATCCGGGAAAGCTTTAAATGGCCAAATGCTATCAAAAACTTGAGAAACCCAATAATCATCTCCATCAATTAATCTAGTTAGATTTGTTTTATTATTTAATTCTTTAATTTTAATTTGTAACTCTTGAAAAATATTTATTTCTTCTTTAGTTATTAAGGCATAAATTTCTTCGGGAAGATTATGTTTTTGCATTTCTTGATGAATATAAATTTTTACTTTTCATTAAATATATTCTATTAAGTAAAAATTTATTAGAATTACAATATTAATAAAAAATTATTTTGAAATCGGAAACTTCCTATTACAAAATTTTAGGTGTAAACAAAAATGCATCAAATAATGAATTAAGAAAGGCATTTTGTAAGCTTTCAATTGAGCTTCATCCTGATACAACTTCATTAGAAATAGAAGTTGCCAAAAGTAAATTCCAAGAAGTTTTAGAAGCTTATGAAAATCTAAATAATAGTAATTTGAGGAAAATATATGATGAGAAAATAAAAGCAAAATCTAGAATTAAAAATAATACAAACGTTTTAAATAATTTAATAATCGAATCTAATAATCAAAGTTTATTAGGGAATAGAAGGCCTTTTTCAAATGGAGAATTGTTTTCGTTATTTCTTTTAATCATCATCATTTCTATTTGTTTGATTTCCACAATTCTTTTTGCGTCTTTTACTGGAAAAGAATTAGATACAATACCTCTTTGGTTAATAAAATAATTATTTAAAAAATTCTGTGAATCCCTCTAAAAAACCTATTAATCAAAATTCACTTCAATCATTAGAATTGTGGCTAACTAATTTAGGTGCTGTGAAGGATATTAATAATCCATCTAAATGGTATCTGCTACTTTCAAATTGGAATGCAACTATTATTTTTGAACAAGAAGATTTAAGTGTTATCTGGGAGAGTGAAGGCCAAGAAACTAAGAGACTATTTTCTTATTGTATTAATAGAGAAGATGTGGAAAATGCAATACTGCAAGGACCTTGAATTCGTATCTATAGATTTTCTAGGATTTGCCTTATTATCCAGTAACTTTTGTCTAATTGATCATCTGTAATACAAAGAGGGGGCAAGAGGTAAATAACATTCCCGAGGGGCCTAATGAATAAACCTTGCTCTATGGCAAGACTCTTTATCTCTTTCCCAATATTATTAAAGTAACCTGTTTTGTTCCCACTATCTAAATCGAATGCTGCAATGGTGCCAGAAACTCTTATTTTTTTTATAAAGGGCAAATTTTTAAATTGAATTAAATGAGATAAATGTTTTTCTTCAAGAGAAAGGTATTTGTGGGGATCTTTCTCTAATAAATCAAGGCTAGCGTTTGCAGCAGCACAACCTAAAGGATTAGCAGTAAAACTATGACCATGCCAAAAAGTCTTTTTTGGAGATTCATCAATAAAGGACTGAAAAATCTTTTCTTTACATAAAGTTATTCCCATTGGTAGAAATCCACCAGTTAAGCCTTTTGAAATACTTATTAAATCAGGAATAATTTTTGCTTTTTGAAACGCAAAAAGGCTTCCACATCTTCCAAAACCAGTCATTACTTCATCAGCAATTAATAAAGAATTATTATTTTTTATAATTTCTGAAACTTTTTTTATAAACTGAGGTCTAACCATATTCATTCCTCCTGCCCCTTGAACAAGTGGCTCAAGGATTACCGCAACTGTGGGAGTTTTAAGTAGTCTTTCTAATTTTTGGATAGCCTCATTTTCTTTGTTTTCTACTTCTTCATCGTTCATCCAAGTTGAAGGCCATGGCACTCTTCTAACCGGAAACATAAGATTAGCGAAATTTTCATTAAAAATATTTCTTTCACCTAAAGCCATTGCTCCAAAAGTATCACCATGATATGCCCCATCAAAAGCTACTATTTGCGATCTTGTCTCACCTCTATTTTGCCATGATTGGAAGGCAATTTTTAAAGCTACCTCGACTGCAGTAGAACCGTTATCAGAAAAGAATAATCTTTCTAGTTTTGTTAATTTACTAAGTCTTTCAGCCAATTCTTTTGCCTGCGGATGTAAGAAATCGGCAAAGATTACTTGCTCAAGTTTTTTTGCTTGATCAAAAATGGCATCTGCAATGTATTCGTTGCTATGACCATGAAGAGTTACCCACCAACTACTAATTGCATCTATAAGTTTTTTTTTAGGATCTTTAGTAAATAAAATCGCATCTTTACCATGAGTTACTTCTATCTGAGGTTTACTAGTATTTATTTGTGTAAAGGGGGGCCAAATATTTGGATGCCAATATTGATTTGGGGTTTCTGAATCCAAAGGTTTCATTTAATTTATTTTTGAATTTAAAAGTGAGACCAACTTATTTTTGATATCAAGTTCTTTCCATAGTATATCTAAAGTATTTGGGCCAAATTTTTTTATGTAAGGAAATTCAGTAATTAAAGGAATTCCACTAAATTCAACTAGCGTTTTTGGATTATCTAGATGTTTCTCACCATTAACAACTAAACCTAAAATCTCAATATTTCTTCGTTCTAAGGCCTCAATACTAAGCAGGGTATGATTAAGAGTGCCAAGTGAGCTTTTACATACAAGTATTACTGGGAGATTCCATTGCTTTATTTGATCTATTTGCAAAAAATTCCGTGTTATTGGAACCATTAATCCACCTGCTGTTTCTATAATTAATGACCCTTTTACTTCTGGTAGTCGTAAGTTATTAGAATTAATAGTTTTTTGATCTATTTCAGCAGCCCAATGAGGGGATAGAGGTTTTGTGAACACATAAGCTTCTTTAATTATTTTCTCTCTACTAACTTGTGCAAGTGTTTCAACAGTTTGACTATCAGTTTTTGTTTCAATTCCACTTTGTATAGGCTTCCAATAATAAGAATTTAATCCTCTCACAAAAAAAGAGCTTATTAAAGTTTTACCAATATCAGTATCTGTGCCGCAAATTATAAATTTGAAAATGCTATCTATACTATTCATAATTTCTTTATTATTTGAATATCAATTTCCCATGAAAGGTTAACTTTATTATTGTAAGTCTTTGGCCAAAACTTTTGAATTTCTTTGAACTCTTTCACTGTCTTGCGTTTACAGTTTGTTGATTGTGCGCCTACATTTTTTATGCTTCTGAAAAGCTTATATACATCGTCAAAATTTTCTACATAATTAAACTTTTCTGAATAATGTATTTCATTTGTTTCGAAATCTTTTAATAATTCTTTGGAACAGAGAAAACTAAGACCACTATATTTAATATCAACTTTTCTACAGGTATCTTTCCATTCAGGGAAACAATCTTTTGTTGGATATGAAATAATTAAAAAACCACCAGTAACTAATTTACTAAACCAATTTTTTATTATTCTTTCTGGGTTGTTTAACCAATGTATACAAAAGTTAGATGTTATGAGAGAACAGTTTTTGATCTCAGATGGTAAATCATTATTTAAATCCCATAAAATCTTTTTACTAGATAATTTATTCTCAAGAAGCATTTTCTTGCTGAAATCAATTCTGCATACTTTTTGAGAAGAAAATTCTTTTTCTATTTCGTCAGCTAATAATCCTGGTCCTGATCCTAAATCTATCCATTCCCCTTTTTTTTTGGGATTTAATTCTTTGGTAAATTGAACAATCTTTTTTGCAAAAAATTTCTGAATATTTGAATGTTCTAAATACCGATGTGCGGCATCATTGAAATTATTTTTTATTTTCTCATTCCACTTTTTACTATCCATTTCAATCATTAAGTGTATTAAGTAAGATCTCGTATAAATTTAAATTATTCAAACAATGACCTTGTCGAGCTAATTTAATTAAAATTGGCTTTCTATCCAGTGTTTTATTTAGGGAATGTAAAAAGTTATTATTTGATTCGTTGTCAAGAATTAAATCATTTTCTGATTTTATAAAAATAATTTTGCAATCTTTTCTTAAAAATACTGGAAAATCTCTATGGATGTAAAGTTGTTTTAAATCATTTAAAAGAAGAGTTTTATTTAAACTCTCTAGACTTTTATAAAAGATATTTTGAAAACTATTATTCATATGATTTGGCATAAATGATCTATGTATAAATTCTTTCAACATATCCTTAGGTTCATTTTTTATGATTTTTGTTTCCATTCTTTTTATAGACCTCAAAATAAGGTTTCTCTTATTACTTAAAGGAAGAAAATTATTAAAAGAATTTATAAGAACAATATGAGTTGCTTCTTTTAAAATTTTTTTTTGCATTAGATGAAAACCAAATGAATGGCATAAAGTCATTCTGATTTCTTTTTTAGATTCACTTTTAATCCATTTTGATTGATAATTATTTGTCGAAAAATAGCCCCTTTCATTATCTTGCCAATGCCAATTATTTTTTAAAAAATCAACTTTATAATAATCCCAGAAATATTTATTTAGTCCCCACCCATGTTGAGTAATAATTTGTTTCATTTAAACTCTTTTAATACTGCAATGAAATTCTTTAGCATATTAAAATCTAAGTTTCTTCGTATTGTTATTCTGATTCTTGATTGACCCACTGGAACAGTTGGAGGTCTTATCGCAATTGCTAAAAACCCATTTTCTTCGAGATATTTTTGCAGATAAATTGCCTTCTCTTCTTTGCCAACAATAATTGATAAAATTTGAGAATCTCCCTGAACTGGAAAACTAAAATTTTTAATAATTTCATCTTTCCATATATTTGCAGAAGATAACAAATCATTACCCCATTCTTTATTCTCTAAAATTTTTTTTAAACCTTCTAGCGCCCCAGCAGCTAAAGATGGCGCAAGTGCGGTTGTATACCTAAATGCACCACTTGTTTGGATAAGATATTCTCCAATTTCTGAATTTGAAGCTATGAAAGCTCCACCGCTTCCAAATGCTTTTCCAAAAGTTCCAGTAATCATAGTTATATCTGAACGACAATTAAAACTTAAACCCCTGCCTTCAGAGCCCAAGATCCCAATTGCGTGAGCTTCGTCAACTAATAATTGAACACTATTTTTTTTGCAAATTTCCGTTATTTCTCTGAGAGGAGCAATTGATCCCTCCATGCTATAAAGAGATTCAACAACAACTAAAATGGAATTTTTTGTGGGGTTAGATTTAATAATTTTGTCTTCTAAATCTTTTAAATTATTGTGTGAAAATCGAACCAGTTTTGCTTGAGCAGCTTTGACTCCAACCAATAAAGAGTTATGGATCAATTTATCTGCTATTACGATACTATTTCTGTTTGCTAAAGCCTGGATAGCGGCTATATTTGCTTGAAATCCGCTTGGGAAAACTAATACCTTCTCTTGATCAAGCCACTTGGCAAGTTCTGTTTCTAATAATTTATGTATTGGTCTTGAACCTGTAATAAACCTAGAGCTTCCTGAACCAATACCTTCTAACAAGCTTATTTCGTAAGCAGCTTTTATTAAATCCTTGTCTCTACTTAATCCAAAATAATCATTACTGCATAAGTCTATAAGTTTTTTATTTTGCGAATTTAAACTTAGAAGTTCGAATGATTTTTTACCTAAAGAAAATGTTTTTAATTTACGGATTCTATTTTTTGGAATTTTTGCTTTTTTCATTTTGGCAAAATAAGATATGGTGGATTTAAATAAAAAGATTTAGATTTACTATTAAAGTTTGCAAGGTATTTTTTGTTTATTAATATCTATATAGATCATATATTAAGAAGTTAACTCATCCTCTCTTCAATCACAATTATTGCTTAATTTAGAGGAATATTTCCCTTTTCCGCTAGATGACTTCCAATTAGAAGCAATACGAGCTATAAATAGCGGAAATTCTGTTGTTTTAACGGCGCCGACAGGTTCAGGTAAAACATTGATAGGTGAATTTGCTATATATAGAGGCTTATCTCATGACAGTAGGGTTTTTTATACAACGCCTTTAAAAGCCTTATCAAACCAAAAGTTTAGAGATTTTGCTAATCAATACGGTGAGAATAAAGTTGGTCTTTTAACTGGAGATATAAGTATAAATAGAGAAGCACCAATCTTAGTCATGACGACTGAGATTTTTAGGAACATGCTTTATGGCGAATTTGATGAATTTGATGATCCCTTAGAAAATTTAGAATCTGTGATTCTTGATGAATGTCATTATATGAATGACCCCCAAAGAGGCACAGTTTGGGAAGAAACTATAATCCATTGCCCTACTAGAACTCAAATAATAGCTTTATCAGCAACAATAGCCAATGCAGATCAACTACAAAATTGGATAGAAAAAGTTCATGGGCCTACAGTACTAATTAATAGTGATAAGAGACCAGTCCCACTTGATTTTATTTTTTGTAGTGTTAAAGGCCTCCATCCACTTTTAAATAATAAGGGTAATGGAATTCATCCAAACTGTAAGATTTGGAGAGCTCCTAAAGGACAGAAAATAAGAGGAAAAGTGGGAAGGGTAATGCAACCAAAGTCTCCCTCAATTGGCTTTGTAATCTCGAAACTAGCTGATCGAAATATGTTGCCAGCTATTTATTTTATTTTTAGTAGAAGAGGGTGTGATAAGGCTATTGAAAATATAAAAGATTTAACTTTAGTAAGTTATTCAGAAGCAAGTATGATATCCCAAAAATTAGATGTTTATCTTAAAAATAATCAGGAGGCAATTAAAGATAAATCTCAATGCGAGGCATTAAAACGCGGTATTGCATCTCATCATGCTGGATTATTGCCTGCATGGAAAGAATTGGTTGAGGAATTATTTCAGCAAGGTTTAATAAAAGTTGTTTTTGCAACTGAAACTCTTGCGGCAGGAATAAATATGCCTGCAAGAACAACTGTTATTTCTTCTTTATCAAAAAGGACAGAAGATGGGCATAGATTATTATTTAGCAGTGAATTTTTGCAAATGTCAGGAAGAGCTGGAAGAAGAGGAAAAGATAACCAGGGATATGTTGTTACATTACAAACAAGATTCGAAGGTGCCAAAGAAGCAAGTGCACTGGCTATTAGCAAACCAAATTCCTTAGAAAGTCAATTCACTCCTAGCTATGGAATGGTACTTAATCTTTTACAAAGTTATACTTTAGAGAAGTCTCAAGAATTAATCAAAAGAAGTTTTGGTAGTTTTTTATATTTAGGTGAATCATCAGGTGAGAATATAATTATTGAAAATTTAGGTAAGGATTTAGTTGAATTAAAAAAAATTACATCTTCCGTTTCATGGAAAGATTTTGATGAATACGAAAAGTTAAGAAATCGTCTTAGAGAAGAGAGAAGACTCTTGAAAATTTTAGAAAAACAAGCAGCAGAGAAATTATCAGAGGAGATAACTAATGCACTCCCATATATTAAAGATGGAAGCTTAATTTCAATCAAAGCTCCTCAAATTAAAAGAAAAATTATTCCAGGATTAATTTGTAAGAAAATATATGAATCCCAAAAAATTAAGGGTTTATTATGTTTGACAATTGATAATTTATTTATTCTTATAAAACCCTCAAACATAGTAAGCATTTTTAATGATTTGGATGCAATTGATATCTTAGGACTTGAAGTGCCAAAGATGTATTTTTCTGGAGAGGTATTTAGGGGAGATGATATGTCGCAGTTTTATGTAGATCGAATTTTAGAAGTTTCTAAAAAAAATGATTTACAAACTCCACAATATGATTTGACAACGGAAGTTTTGGCACAACAGCAACAAATTAATAATTTAGAAGAGACAGTTACTAATCATCCCGTACACAGATTTGGAGACTCCAAGAAATTAAAGAAATATAGAAAAAGAATTATTGATGTTGAACAAGAAATAAATATTAGAAAAAAACTTCTTGAAGATAAAGAAAATCATAACTGGAGAACTTTTACCGATTTGATTAAAATTTTGAATCATTTTGGTTGTTTAAATGATTTGGAATTGACAGATGTTGGACAAACAGTTGGTGCAATAAGAAGTGAAAATGAATTATGGATTGGTCTTGTTTTAGTTAGTGGTTATTTAGACGATTTAGATCCTCCTGAGTTAGCTGCAATTATTCAAGCTATATGTGTTGATGTAAGGAGACCTAATCTTTGGTGTAATTTCAAGCCTTCTTTAAAGGTAATGGATGTTTTTAATGAATTAGATGGTTTAAGAAAATTAGTCTCTTTTCAACAAAATAAGTTTCATATTGAAATTCCTATCTATTTAGAAACAGAGTTGACTGGAATTATTTCTGAATGGGCAAGAGGAAAAAAATGGAAAGATTTGGTTTTTAATACTTCATTAGACGAAGGTGATGTAGTGAGGATTATTAGAAGATCAATTGATGTCCTTTCTCAAGTGCAATACTGTATTGGTGTTAGTAATAAATTAAAAAGCAAAGCAAAGCTAGCATTAAAAGCTATTAATCGTTTTCCTGTTTCTGAATCCAATGATCTTATAAAAGTCTTTGAAGATATTAATCCTGCAACAAAACGAATTGATAATAATTCTTAAATTTTTTTAATCAAATCATTGAATTGATATTCATTGCTTTATCAAATTCATCTTCGTTTAAATAACCTAATTTAAGTGTTGCCTCTTTTAAATTTAATGATTCTTTGAAGGCAAGGTTTGCAATTTCAGCTGCTTTTTCATAACCAACTTTTGGCACTATGGCTGTAACCAACATTAGTGAATTTTCTAAATTTAACTTCATTTTCTTTTGATTAGGTTCCATCTCATCCACTAATTTTATTCTGAAGTTTTCTATTACATTTTTAAGTAATTTTAAACTTGTGAGAATATTAAATCCAATTAGAGGCTTATATTCATTCATCTGTAAAGTGCCGCTAGAATTTGCCATTGAAACTGCATATTCAAGACCCATTATCTGTGTGCAAACCATTGATAAGGCTTCACATTGAGTTGGGTTCACTTTGCCCGGCATGATAGAACTTCCAGGTTCATTTTGAGGAATAATTAGTTCATATATTCCTGATCTTGGACCAGAAGATAGAATTTTTATATCATTTGAAATTTTAAATAAAGCACCTGCTAATATTTTTATCTGACTCATTACTTGAGCTAGACGGTCATGCGAGGCCATGATAGAAAAATTATTTTTTGATTTATAGAAGATTAAATTAGTATCTTTGGAAATTGATTTAATAGACTCTTCACAAAATCCTTTTGGACAATTAATCCCTGTACCAACTGCAGTTCCTCCAAGAGGTAAGAAATACAATTCATTCAGACTCATGATAATTGCATTCTCAGCATCTTTAAGTTGCTCTGACCATCCTGATATTTCTTGCCCAAAAGTAAGGGGAACTGCATCTTGAAAATGGGTTCTTCCTATCTTTATAAGGTCTTTCCATTCTTCACTTTTTTTATCGAGGATCTTAGTCAGTTCTCTGATCGTTGGAACTAAATTTTTGATTATTTCATTAACGACAGATATTTGAATAGCCGCAGGAAAAGTGTCATTAGTTGACTGAGATTTATTTACATCATCATTCGGATGAATTGGTTTATGACTGCCAAGCTCTGAATTAGTCTTTAAAGCAGCAATATTTGAAATAACCTCATTAACATTCATATTCGTTTGCGTGCCACTACCTGTTTGCCAAACCTTTAAGGGAAACTGTGAATCGTGAAGCCCATTAAGTATTTCCGTACATGCCTCTACAATCAAATCTTTTTTCCTTTTATCTAATAAACCTAAATTGAAATTTGCAATTGAAGCAGCTTTTTTTATGAGGGTGAGTGAATAAATTAACTCAATTGGAATTAATTCTTCTCCAATAGAAAAATTTATTATCGATCTTTGTGTTTGAGCACCCCACAAAGCTTCCATGGGAACCTCTATTGTTCCCATACTGTCTTTTTCAATCCTAAAGTTTTTTGTCATTATTCCTCTGAAAACACTGGTTTAACTTAGATAAGGTTTTCAGTAATACTAGATACCTAACTTCTCCCATATTACACCTAAATTATTGAGATGAATTGAAGGATTAAAACATTCTTCTAAGTCACTTTGATTAATAAAATCCATTATTTCATTATCTCTTTCTATATTTTGTTTGAAATTCCCATTCTGAGTATTCCAGGCCTGATGAGCATTTTTTTGCACCAAGCTATAAGCTTTTTCTCTAGTCAAGCCCTTCTCTACAAGCAAAAGTAAAACTTTCTGACTAAAGATTACACCACCATATATATTTAAATTTTTGAGCATATTTTTTGGATAAACTTCCAAATTGCTTACTATATCTTTCATTTCCCTGAGCATAAAATGCAAACAGATTGATACGTCAGGTAACATGATACGTTCATTTGAACTATGGCTTATATCTCTTTCGTGCCAAAGTGGAACATTTTCCAGTGCTGTTAAGACGTAACTCCTCAAAATTCTTGCCAACCCGCTTACTCTTTCACTTCGAATGGGATTTCTTTTATGAGGCATGGCAGAACTTCCTTTTTGCCCTTTTGTAAAGCCTTCCTCAACTTCTAAAACATCAGTTCTTTGTAAATTTCTTATTTCAGTTGCAAATCTATCTAAAGAAGCGCCTACTAGTGCAATAGTTTGCACATACTCAGCATGTCTGTCTCTCGATATAACCTGCGTACTTGCTGTATCAGGTTTTAAGCCGAGTAAATCACATGTTATTTGTTCTACTTTCGGATTAGTATTAGCGTAAGTTCCCATTGCACCACTTATTTGTCCAATTGCTACAGATTCTCTCAGTGTTAACAATCTTTTTTTGTTCCTTATTATTTCTGCTAACCATCCAGCAAGTTTAAAACCGAAGGAAATTGGCTCTCCATGGATTGCATGGGATCTGCCAATCATTAATGTATTTTTATGCTTCCTTGCTAATAATCTGACTTCATTTTCTAATTTCTCAATTTCTTCTAATAACAATTCGCAAGAGGCTTTTAACTGAAGAGATAAGCCAGTATCAAGTACATCACTACTGGTCATACCAACATGTATGTATCTTCCAGAATCTCCTACAAATTCATTAACACTTGTAAGAAATGCTATGACATCATGTTTAACTTCTTTCTCAATTTCTATAATTCTAGATTCATCAAACTTTGCATTTGAACGAATATCTTTCATAGCATTTGCAGGAATTTTCCCGAGCGAAAAATTTGCTTCACATGCAGCGATTTCAACCTTAAGCCAACTCTGGAATTTTGCGCTTTCAGTCCAGATTTTCCCCATTTCGGGTAAAGTGTAACGCTCGATCACAATTTTTATTTATTATCAATTTAAACTTTATAACAAAATCGAATTATTGCCCTATTCCTTAAAGATGTACTTGTCATTGAACATATTTGTCTGATTATTATTTTCTTATGTAACATTTATCTAGCTAAAAATAAAGCTTAAATATAAAAATGGTTGCATTTATTCCTTTCGGTAATAATGGGTAATTTTTTAGTTCTTATTTAAGATTGGAGTATATTAAAGAATCTGGATCTTAATCTTATAGAAGTTCATTATTCATTCTTTTTTTTGATTAATAGATGATTAAAAAAAGTAGATTAGACCTTTATCTTCTAAATAAAGGTTTATGTGAAACTCGTCAAAAAGCCCAAGGTTTAATTCTTGCGGGCAAGGTTAGAGATATTAATGGAAAAGTATTGGATAAACCTGGACAACAAGTATTAATTGGATCTGAATTTTTTATTGATTCCGCACCTATGTTTGTATCAAGGGGCGGTGAAAAATTATTGGAGGCATTTAAAAAACTTGAAATTAAAGTAAAAGACAAAATATGTATTGACGCAGGAATCTCTACTGGTGGATTTACTGATTGCCTATTGCAACAAGGAGCAAAGTTAGTTTTTGGGATAGATGTTGGTTATGGACAAACTGCATGGAAGATTAGAAATAACCCAAAAGTCATACTTTTTGAACGAACTAATATTCGAAATTTAAAACCTAATGATCTTTTATCTAGAAGTAATGAATTGCCAAATTTTGTGGTTGCTGATTTGTCTTTTATTTCATTGAAGTTAGTTTTTAAATCAATTAGTAATTTATTAGAAGGTGATTGTATTGAGGGAATATTTTTAATTAAACCCCAATTTGAGGTGGGCAAAGAAAAAGTCAGTAAAGGAGGCGTTGTTCGTAATCCTAAATTCCATTCTGAGGCTATAGAGTCTGTTATTTACGCTGCTAAGAATTTCCAATGGAATATAAAGAATTTGATAGCTTCTCCGCTAATTGGCCCTGCTGGAAATCATGAATATCTAGCTTGGATGACATTGGGAAATAAATCAAATAAAAGGATTAATAGTGAATATATACAAAATCTAGTAAAAGAAACTCTTTGAATTAAAGAGCTTCTTCATCTTTATCGCCAGTTCTAATTCTCACAACAGAATCAATCGATGTGATGAATATTTTCCCGTCACCGATTTCTCCAGTTTTTGCTGCTTCAGCAATTGCATCTATGACTGAATTAACCTTTTCATTCTCTACGACAACTTCTACTTTGAGTTTTTGAAGGAATTCAACAGTAAATTCAGAACCCCTATATCTCTCAACTTGTCCTTTTTGCCTTCCAAAACCTCTGACTTCACTAACTGTCATTCCAACAATTCCAGAGTTTACTAATGCAATTTTTACATCCTCTAGCTTAAATGGACGTATGATTGCTTCAATTTTCTTCATGATTAAAGATTGAATATTCCTATTTTAATTGTTTTTTGGGAAAACATCCAAGATTGAAATATCAGAAAAACATTTAATATCAAGTCCTGCGCTAGTAGCGTCTTCAATTAATAATTGGGAATTTTCTTCAGAAATTATTACTGTACTATTTGATAATGCTTCCCACTGATCATTCTCAAAGTGTGTTTGAAGCCATAACATTCCAATCGCGCTTTTTGGTTGAAGGGATTTATTTAAATCGTTATCAATAGTTATCAAACAGATGTCCATTAATTTTTCATTGAATTAAACCCATATAACCCTTTTAACCGATATTATGAATGTTACAGTTGATACAAAAATAAGATTTAACAGCTTTTGGCTTATTCAATTGTAATACTTAAGCTTGTTGAGATTTTTGCAGATTTCGATCTTTTTATATAGGTTTAGTAAATAAGTTCTACTAAAAATGAGTACAGCTAAATTAGATGATTCGACGCAAAGACCACTTTATGGTGAGAGAATTATTGAAGAATCAAAAATAATTTGTTTCGAGAACCCAAATAAGAAAAGAATTTATGAAATTTCTATCCAGTTACCTGAATTTACATGTAAGTGCCCTTTTTCTGGTTATCCAGATTTTGCAAAGCTAAATATTATTTATCAACCTAATTTGAAAGTTTATGAGTTGAAATCTTTAAAGCTTTATATTAATAATTTTAGAGATATAAAGATTTCACATGAGGAAGTTGTTAACAGAATTATGGATGATTTAGTGAATGAAGGCTCGCCTCACTGGATACATCTAAATGCTGCATTTAACCCGAGAGGAAATGTTTCTATGCAGTTAGATATTTTTAACGGACAGAAAAAAAATTAAAAATTTTTTATTTCTTCTGATAATTTAAAAAATTCTTTTTTAAAACCAACTAGATTTTTATTGCTAAGACCTCCAATGAATAGCTTTTGTGATTCATTATTTACAAGAATCCATAATTGGTTTGTTGGTATAAGACTTATTATTGTTCCAAAAATTATTAAAATAAAAGAAAAGTAAATAAACGGTATAGACGGATCATTTTTAATTATTAATCCACTGCTAGGTATTATTTTTTTCAAAGATAATTTTGAAGAGTTGATTTCTATAGGATTGTCATTGGTATAAAGATTATACCCGGAAAAATTTTCTGTATTGGCAATTTTTAGTGGACCATTTTCATTATCTATTGTTAGGAGGAAATTTTTTTTAGTCTCTGATCCTAATTCAACTAAAACTCCCCAAACTTGATTGCCAATTTCGGGAATCTCTTTTAATTGTAATTGATAAAGGATATTATCTATTTCTAAAACAACATTTGATATTGCCCAATCGGCTTGATAAATAGTTAAACCTTTAAACCTTATTGGGTGATTTACTTTGGCGGTTTTTATTTCATTTAAATTTAGATCTTCAGAAGAAAAATTTAACTTTGAAATAAACTGTTTGGGTATACCATCACTTTCTCGTTCTATAGCAAAATTGACTAATCTTACATTGGCTTTTGAGTTTGTGCTCTCATTAACAAGATCCAAACTTTCTCCAGGCAGTAAATATTGTTCTTTTGATTGACTTGTAAAACTTCCATATGCTGAACCTATAAGTAAAACTATTAATCCAATATGTACAACTAAAGGTCCAATTTTGCCAATTAAACCCCTTCTTGCAGAAATATGACTTTTAAATTTGTACGTTTTCCATCCTCTTTTTTTAAGTAATAAATCAACTATTGATAAAACGTCTCCATCTTGATTGATTGGGTGACTTGAAGATAACTGTAGTTTGCTAAATTTTTTTTCGCTCTTGTATTCAACCCATTTTAAAGAAGCTTTTAATGAAGGGATTTGCCTCCTGAAACTACAAGCTGCTAGGGAAATGCAAAGAAGAATTAATGTAAATATAAACCAAAAACTTGTATATATATGATCCAATTGAAGTTTTAAGACTTTTTCTCCATCTAAAAATCCAAAAATGGGAGCACTATCGAAATTATCAATATAGAATTTATTATTACTACCTTGCGGTATAAAAGTACCTATGCCACTAGCAATAGCTATGAAGATTATCAGTGATATTGAGAATCTTAAACTTGATATTTTTAAAATTAGATTCTTAAAAATAATCATTTAAATCCAATTTGAAAATAAATTTAATAATCCAAGAGCTACTAAAAATATCCCACTTAAGGTGGGAATTATTTGACTAAATTTTCTAAGCTCTAAAAATTTCTTTAAGTTTTCTGCTGTGGCTCCGGCAATAATTAATGGAGTGACTTGTCCTATTCCAAAGAAAAATAAAAAAACAATTGAGATTATCGGGTTTTTTGCTTGCGATACCCAAGCTAGAAGAGTCGCTAAAACTGGAGTAATGCAAGGTGAAGAAGCTAGTCCAAAAGTAGTTCCTATTGTAAAAGGCTCTATTAGGGATGGTATTTTGTCCTCTACTATTTTTAGATCAGGTCCATTCGGAAACTGAAACTTTAGAATTCCTAATAAATTTAAACCCATCATTATTGCTATTAGGGCAACAAATGAAGTGTAGTATGATGGAATTTGCCCATATATTTTACCCAGGAATCCACTAGCAGCCCCCAATGCAACAAGCGAAAAAACTACTCCTCCTGCAAAACTAATAAGTTTGAATTTATTTTTCTCTGTACCTCCTATATAAGCAATTGTCACTGGCAGTAATGATAATGAGCATGGCCCAAGACTTGTTAAAAGCCCTGCGCTGAAAACCAAAAATATAGTAAATGGACCAGGACTATCGAGACCATTTTGCATAAGCAGATTACCCTTTTGAGATAATTCTGAAATAACTAAGTTAAATGATTCGATGGCTCAAATTTAATCTCCTAAATTCTACCTAATTAATTGTCTTTCGTGTACTAATCATACCTATCAATCCTGTTGATTCTAATGAACATCTCAGCAACATTCCTGCTATAAAAAAAGATGCGATTAATGAATTTCCACCATAACTAATAAAAGGAAGTGGTAAGCCTGTAGTAGGCATTGAACCAGTTGCTACAGCAATATGCATTATTGATTGACCTGTCAACAATACGCCACATCCGATAGCAACTAATTTTGTATAATTATTCCTGCATTTCAGAGAGATTTCTAGGCTTATGTAGGAGAAAACTGCTAAAAGTCCCAAAAATAAAGTGCAGCCTAGCAAACCAAATTCTTCTGCAAAAATGGCAAAGATAAAATCTGTATACATAAAAGGTAAATACTGTAATTTTTGTATAGATAGTCCAAACCCTTCTCCGAAAATACCACCTGAACCTATTGCTAATAAACTTTGAACCAATTGAAATCCACTCTCTTGTGCATCTTTCCAAGGATTTATAAATGAAGTAACTCTAAGTTTTTGATATTCATTGCTGAGGATGCTAAAACATCCAGTAGTAAATCCAATTCCGGCAAATGAACATAGAGAACTAAGTTTGACGCCTCCACATAAACCCATAATCCAAACAAAAATTCCAGTTAATGAAGCAGTACTTAAATTAGGCTGTTTAAGTATTAACAAAATTAATAAACCAAAAGAAAATATAGAAATTAATTTCCTTTCATTATTCACAAGATTCCAATGTGCAAAGAGGTTAGAAGTCTCAAGAATCAAAAAAGGTTTAATTAATTCAGATGGTTGTAGACTTAAATTTCCTAGAACTAGCCATCTTGAAGATCCATTGACTGTTATTCCACTTATATTTGTTAAGAAAATCAAAAAGAATAAGATATAAAATATTATTCTTGAAAATTTTAAAAGATTTCTAATGTTGGTGTTAATAACAAAATAAAATAGACCAATACTCGGAATTGTCCAAATAATTTGTTTTTTTAAAAAGTAAGCCCAATTCCCCATCTGCCTACTAGCAATCCACCAACTTGATGATCCAAGAATGCATATTCCTAATATTGACCAAATTCCAATAATTAATATTAGAATTTTTGCTTCAAACGGCCATATCGTCCAAGGTAAAGGAAGTATAGATTCTTCTAAATCGCTTTTACTTTTTTTGTAATTAGAACTAAGGTTTTTTTTTCTTTTAGAAATCCTTTTATATTTTATTTTTTCTTCCCAAATCTCCAATAGTCTATTTGTATATTTACTATTGAGACGTTTAATTGATATTTTGCCAAGTCTTTTATTAACGTTTTAAAGTGTAAATTAATTAAAAAAGATAACTTTTCATAAAATATATCTTTGAAGAATAAACCAATAAATGGTCTATGAGCTTCATCTAAAATCTTAAGAATTAATTTTTTATAGAAAAAAACTAGCTAAAAGGTACCTCTCCGTGATAGATTCCGTGAGTTTATATACTTACTTCATCCATTTAGAGAGGGTTTCTAAACTATGTTCACATCAGTGGACTCAAATAGAAAAAAACTTGAGCATCCTTCTAATGAGAATGTTCAATTTCCTCAATCCCTGAATAATTCGATCATCAAAGAAAGTAAATCTGGCATTGCCAATCAAATAGATAATTTGCTTTCTCAAAATGATGAATACACAAAATTGCAATTAACAATTTTTGGAATTACTTTTATTGTTTCTATTTTATTAGCATCAATAACTGCAATTTTTCTAGGATTTACTTTTGGTTTTAGTATTTTTATAGGTGCAATCGCCGGCATTTTTTATCTACGTTTGCTTGCCAAAAGTATTGGAAAACTTGGTAAAGAATCATCAGGTGTATCAAAATTGCAACTATTAGTTCCAGTTTGCCTCTTTATTTTTGCGAGCAAGCTAGGATCTTTGGATATTTTTCCTGCAATGATAGGTTTTTTTATTTATAAGCCTTCACTCATTCTTTATTTTTCACGTTCTTAAGTAAATTTTTTCAAAACAAATGTTTTTTAATTCCTTGCTAACAAATTTTGCAGCATTAGAAGTTGGTCAACATCTTTATTGGCAAATTGGAAATATCAGACTTCATGGGCAGGTATTTTTAACATCTTGGATTTTATTAGGAGCGTTATTAGTTTTTATTTCTTTAGGAACTAAAAAAATGGAAAATGATCCTAAAGGCCTTCAAAACTTGCTTGAGTTCCTCTGGGATTACATAAGAGATCTTGCTAGGACTCAAATAGGTGAAAAAGTTTATAGAGATTGGATGCCATTTATAGGCACTTTATTTTTATTCGTCTTTGTTAGTAATTGGGGGGGTGCTTTAATTCCTTGGAGATTGATTAAGTTACCAAGTGGAGAACTTGGAGCACCTACTGCAGATATCAATACAACTATAGCCTTGGCTTTATTGGTCTCACTTTCTTATTTTTATGCAGGTTTAAGCAATAAGGGTTGGAGATACTTCGAATACTATGTCCACCCAACTCCGATTATGCTTCCTTTTAAAATTCTTGAGGATTTTACGAAACCTTTATCACTCTCTTTCAGGCTATTTGGAAATATTTTGGCTGATGAACTAGTTGTTGGTGTTTTAGTCTTTTTAGTTCCGCTAATTCTCCCAATACCTGTAATGTTCCTAGGATTATTTACTAGTGCAATTCAGGCCTTGATTTTCGCAACTTTGGCGGCCTACTACATTGGAGAAGCTGTTGAAGAACATCATTAGCTTTCTTCTAATACATTCAGACGCTTTTACAAAGGGTCTATGATCTGGCAAAATATCTAATCGCGTAGGTCTGAAAATATCAGACCCATTCTTAAAAGAAAGGATGTCCAAGCGTGTATGACAACAAAGATTATCACAAGTATTAAGCTTTTTATTTCAAAATTATGGATTCGATTACTTCCGCTGCATCAGTTGTAGCTGCTGGTTTAGCAGTTGGTCTAGGTGCTATTGGCCCAGGTCTTGGACAAGGTAACGCAGCTCAAGGTGCTGTTGAGGGTATTGCCCGTCAACCAGAAGCTGAAGGTAAAATCAGAGGAACTCTTCTTTTATCTTTCGCTTTCATGGAGTCATTAACAATTTACGGATTAGTTGTGGCTTTGGTACTACTTTTTGCGAATCCTTTTTCCTAAAAGTAAATATTGCTTCTAATCCTTATTAGCAGTATTTAAATTAAATTTTTTAACTTCAATTGAATCATATGTTGGCCTTGAATTTTTTTGGTGCTACAGAAGGTGGGTTATTTGATATAAATGCCACTTTGCCACTGATGGCGATACAAGTTGTTGCGCTTACTTACATCTTAAATTCTCTCTTTTTTAAGCCTGTTGGCAATATCGTAGAAAAAAGAGAAAAGTTTGTAAGTAATAATATTATTGAGGCCAAAAATAAACTATCTGAGGTTAAAAAATTAGAAGCTGATTTATTAACTCAGCTTCAAAGTGCTCGTACAGAAGCCCAAAGAATTGTGAGCGAAGCTGAGCATGAGTCTGACTTGCTTTATAAAGAAGCACTAGAACTTGCTAACAATGAAGCAAATGCTTCAAAAGAAAAAGCGAGACTAGAGATTGAAAGTCAGACATCTGTTGCTCGTGATCAACTTTCTAAGCAGGCTGATGATCTAAGCGAACTTATTGTTAATAGATTGATTCCAGAAAAATGAATTTAACTCTTTTAGCCACAGAAGGTTTTGGATTGAACTTTAATTTATTCGAAACTAATATCCTTAATTGGGCTGTAGTGGTTTTCGGTCTTTATAAATTTTTGCCTGGTTTCTTAGGTAAAATGCTTCAAAAAAGGAGAGAAGGAATCCTTCTTGAATTAAAAGATGCTGAAGATCGACTCCTAAATGCTACTCAAGCCTTAGAAAAGGCGAAGAAAGATTTATCTTCAGCAGAAGATAAAGCTTCTCAAATAAAAGCAGATTCCCTTAAAAGATCTGAATCAATCAGAATGGAAAGTGAGAAAAAAGCCATAGAGGAGATGGCACGAATTAAACAAAGTGCAATCTCTGATGAGAGCTCTGAAGCATCCAGAGCAATTTCTCAACTTCGAAAAGAAGCCGTAGAGCTAGCAATTAAGAAAGCTTTAGATTCTCTACCAAATCGACTTGATAAAAAAACACAAGAAAATTTGGTAACTCAATCAATTAACAATATTGAGGTGAACTAATGCCACTTTTAAATTCAGTTACTACACCATACGCAGAGGCATTACTTCAAGTTGTGAATGAAAATTCGCAAACTGAAGAGATGGTTACTGAGGTTAAACAACTTTTGGAATTAATAAATGATTCCCCCGAATTAGAGAAAGCACTATCCTCTCCCGTTTTAGAGACAGATGCTAAGAAGAAAATCATTATTGAAATTTTTTCAAATAAGGTGAATTCTTCTTTACTGAATTTCTTAAAATTATTGGCCGATAGGCAAAGAATTGGAATTCTTACTTCAATTCTTAATAGGTTTTTAGAGATTTACCGAGAAAATAGTAATATTGCTTTGGCAACTGTTACTTCTGCAGTCGAGCTTACTGATGAACAGAAAGGTTTAATTACCAAAAAGATCATCAATATTGCTGGAACAGAAAAATTAGAACTTGTAACTAAAATCGATCCATCTCTTATTGGTGGCTTCGTCGCCAGTGTAGGATCAAAAGTAATTGATGCTTCCCTTGCCTCACAAATAAGAAAACTTGGCTTATCTCTCTCCAAGTAACTTTTAAATCAACCTTAAATTCTTAAATCCATGGTATCTATACGCCCTGATGAAATCAGTTCAATCTTAAAACAACAAATAACTGATTATGACCAATCTGTAAGTGTTAGCAATGTAGGAACGGTTCTGCAAATCGGTGATGGCATTGCAAGAATATATGGCTTAGATCAGGTCATGGCAGGTGAGTTGTTGGAATTTGAGGATGGTACCGAAGGTATAGCTTTAAATCTTGAAGATGATAATGTTGGAGCCGTTTTGATGGGCGAGGCACTTGGTGTACAAGAAGGAAGTAACGTTAAGTCAACAGGTAAAATCGCATCTGTTCCAGTTGGCGAAGCAATGCAGGGTAGAGTTGTTAACCCTCTCGGACAACCAATAGATGGGAAAGGTGAAATTCCAACAAGTGATACTAGATTGATCGAAGAAATGGCTCCGGGAATAATCAAGAGAAGATCAGTGCATGAACCAATGCAAACAGGTATTACATCTATTGATGCAATGATTCCTGTTGGCAGAGGTCAAAGAGAATTAATTATTGGCGATAGACAAACTGGAAAATCTGCAATTGCTATTGATACAATAATCAACCAAAAAGGTCAAGACGTAGTTTGTGTATACGTGGCTATTGGTCAGAAGTCAGCATCAGTAGCAAATATCGTGGAGGTTTTAAGAGAGAGAGGAGCATTAGATTATACCGTTGTAGTTAGTGCAGGAGCTTCAGAACCAGCTGCTTTACAGTACTTAGCACCTTATACCGGTGCAGCAATTGCTGAACATTTTATGTATCAGGGTAAAGCGACACTTGTTATTTATGATGATCTAACAAAACAAGCTCAGGCTTATAGACAAATGTCTCTTCTTTTAAAGAGACCACCAGGAAGAGAGGCTTATCCTGGAGACGTGTTCTACTTACATAGTAGATTATTAGAAAGAGCAGCAAAACTTTCTGATGCAATGGGAGGTGGCTCTATGACAGCTCTTCCAATTATTGAAACTCAGGCAGGAGACGTTTCGGCTTACATTCCAACTAATGTTATTTCAATCACAGATGGACAAATATTCTTGAGTGCAGATTTATTTAACTCAGGATTAAGACCAGCTATTAATGTTGGTATTTCTGTTAGCCGTGTTGGAGGAGCCGCTCAGACAAAAGCAATTAAGAAAATTGCAGGAACTTTAAAATTAGAACTCGCACAGTTTGATGAACTAGCTGCTTTTTCTCAATTTGCATCTGATCTTGATGAAGCAACTCAGCAACAACTTGAAAGAGGTAAAAGACTAAGAGAATTATTAAAGCAACCCCAATTCTCTCCTCTGAACCTTGCAGAACAAGTTGCAGTTGTTTATGCAGGAGTTAAAGGTCTTATTGATGAAGTGCCTGTTGAAGATGTTACTAAATTTGCAACTGAACTTAGGGAATACCTCAAGTTAAATAAAGCAGAATTTATAGAAGAGATTCTTAAAGAAAAGAAATTAAATGATGGATTAGAAGCAACACTTAAAGAGGTGATAAATGAAGTTAAATCATCAATGCTTGCCACAGTTTAAATTTATTTAAGGAGTTACCATGGCAAATCTTAAAGAGATTAGAGATCGAATCGTTTCCGTTAAAAATACAAGAAAAATAACGGAGGCTATGAGGCTTGTTGCGGCTGCAAAAGTCAGGAGAGCTCAAGATCAAGTTCTTAAGAGTAGACCTTTTGCAGATAAACTTGCACGGGTCTTAGAAAATATTCAATCTAGAGTACAATTCGAGGCTGTGGACTCTCCTTTATTATCTAAGAGAGAAGTAAAGAGCATCTCCTTGGTTTGCATAACTGCGGATAGAGGTTTATGCGGAGGTTACAACACGAATATAATAAAAAAAGTAGAAATAAGGTACGCAGAATTAGTCAAAAAAGGGTATCAGCCAAATTTAATTTTGGTAGGGAAGAAAGCTATTGGATATTTTCAAAATAGAAAGGATAGATATGTAATTAAAAGTACTTTCAAAGAACTAGAACAGGTACCCACAGTCAAGGACTCTGAAGGAGTTACAAATGAGATTTTAGCTGAATTTCTTTCTGAAAATTCTGATAGGGTGGAAATTATCTACACGAAGTTCATCACTCTTGTTAGCTGTGCACCTGTTGTTCAAACACTTTTGCCACTTGATCCTCAAGGAATTGCTGAGGAAAATGATGAAATTTTTAGGTTGACTACAAAAGATAGTAAGTTACTTGTTGAAAAATCAAATATTGAAAAAAGTGATTCAGAGAAATTGCCATCAGATATTGTTTTTGAACAAAGTCCTGATCAACTATTAGATTCGTTATTACCATTATATTTACAGAATCAGGTACTAAGAGCTCTTCAAGAGTCGGCAGCTTCAGAACTCGCTTGCAGGATGACTGCTATGAATAATGCGAGTGATAATGCTAAAGAATTAGCAAGTACTTTGAATCTAACCTACAACAAAGCCAGACAAGCGGCCATAACTCAAGAAATATTAGAAGTTGTTGGAGGTTCAGCAGTTTAGCAATACGATTTAGGATATGCCTGAATACAATATTAAAGTTCAATTTGAGCAAAAGACTTTTAGTTTTTTATGTTCTGAGGATCAAGATATTATTTCAGCGGCAAAAATGAATGGAATAGATTTACCAAGTAGTTGTTGTTCAGGAGTTTGTACAGATTGTGCGTCCATGATAATTGAAGGATTTGTAAATCAAGAAGATGCCATGGGATTAAATGATGATTTGAGGGAAAAGGGCTTTGCACTTTTGTGTGTGGCATATCCTAAGTCAGATTTAAATATTATTATCGGTAAAGAAGTCGAAGATGATTTATATAATGATCAATTTGGTAAATATCAAAAATGAAATTAAGTTCTGTTGATTATTATTTAGATTGGCCAGTTTCAATAAAATTAAAAGGTTTGAGGGAATTTATCATTGCAAATTTAGAAAAAAAAGGAGACTTGATTCGATGGTCAATTGTTGATATTCAAAATTCTATTGACTCTTTTGGAACAAAAAAACTTAAAATTAAAGCTGTCATAGCTAATTAAAAAATATAAATTGAAATATTTTTAATAATGGAAAATTCACCAACAATATTCATTGTCCCAACTGGTATTGGTTGTGAAGTAGGAGGTTTTGCGGGGGATGCACTTCCTACCGCTAAACTATTAGCATCGGCAAGTGGATGTTTAATTACTCATCCAAATGTTATGAATGGTGGTACTCTTTCTGAAAAAGATAAAAATATTTTTTATGTTGAGGGTTATAGTTTAGACCGACTTGCTAAAGGAGAAATCGCTTTAAAAAGGGTAAAGCAACAGAAAATTGGGATAATTTTTGATTCAGCCATTGAAAAAGAAATACTAGCAAGACATCTACAAGTTGCTGATGCATGTGTTTCTACTTTAGGGATTAATGTCCATTCTTATGTGATTACAAAAAAGCCTTTAAACGTAGTTATTGATTCTGATTTTTCAAAAATCAGTAGTGGCACAATTGAAAATCCTGATACTCTAATTAATGCTGGAAAATGTTTAATAGAAAAAGGAGTTACTGCAATAGCAATTGTGGCAAAATTTCCAGATGATCCAGATTGTTTAAAAACAAATATTTATCGAGAGGGAAAAGGGGTTGATCCTATTTCTGGAGTCGAAGCAGTTATAAGTCATTTAATAAGCAAATTCTTAAAAGTTCCTTGTGCGCACGCACCTGCTTTAAATCCAATTGAATTGAATTCAGAATTAGATCCTCGAGCAGCTGCAGAAGAAATAGGATACACCTTTTTACCATCAGTACTGATTGGGTTAAGCAATGCACCTGACATTGTTGAATTGCCTGCCAAAAATGAATTAATCTCAATACACCCTGATCAGATTGAAACTATTGTTGTTCCTAATGGGGCACTAGGTGGAGAAGCAGTACTAGCAGGGATTGATAAAGGTTTAAATATTATTTCTGTAAAAAATCAAAATATATTAAAAGTGACAAATGAGTTTTATGATTATCCCAATCTTTTTGAAGTGGAGAATTATTTAGAAGCTGCGGGTATAATTCTTGCTATCAAAAAGGGTATCAACCTAGATTCAGTTAAACGACCTTTGAAAAAAATCAAGGAGTGTTCTCATAGTGATTAATAAGATATTGCGATTGGAACTCTCCAGTCACTTCCCAATGATTGGCAGCTTAGTTTAAGAATAGGGGGGGCTTGCTTTCTTTTGAATTCTGCTTTCTTTATCAGCGAGATTATTTTTAAAATTAATTCTTTTTTATAACCATCATCTTCTAGTTGTTTTAAATCTTTTTTCTCTTCAATAATTTTTTTAAGTATATTATCCAAAATAGAATAAGGTGGGAGAGAATCAGTATCTAGTTGATTAGGACCTAATTCGGCACTTGGAGCTTTAGTACGTATATTTTCTCCAATTATATTTACATTAGTATCTAACATGTATGATTTTCTATGATTAATTGATTCTTCACTATCAAGCCAATTGCATAATTTAAAAACATTAGTTTTATATAAATCCCCAATTACTGATAATCCCCCATTCATATCGCCATAAAGTGTGCAATATCCTACAGCAAGCTCTGATTTATTTCCTGTGGAAAGTAATAAATGTTTTTCTTGATTTGCTAAAGCCATCAGAAGCGTTCCTCTTATCCTTGATTGGATATTTTGATTTGTTATTTCAGCCATCTCGAAAGATATGGTTTTAATAAATGATTCTTCAAAAGAGCTCATCAAGTTTTCAATTGGTATGCTATTGAAATTTATTTTTAATCTTCTCGCTAAATCCTTCGCATCACTCTTTGAATGAGATGAGCTCCACTTAGATGGCATTGAGACGCAATAGATATTATTACTGCCAAGAGCAGCTGTCGCAATTGCTGAAACTAGTGCTGAATCAATACCGCCACTTAGTCCAATTAAAGCTGTTTTAAAACCGCATTTTTGGGCATAATCCCTAACGCCAAGTACTAATGCATCAAAAATTGATGACATCATAGGCTTTTCAAAATAATTTTTTTGAGGTTTTGTTTGCTTAATGTCCCAGCTAGAGAGGTCTTCTGAAAAAGATTTTAGTTGCTTAATTTTAGATCCATTCTTATCAAGAATAAAACTATTTCCATCGAAAATTAAATTATCGTTTGCTCCAATCTGGTTTACATATATTAGGGGTACTTGGAGATATTGAGCAGCAAAACTTGAGACTTTGGATCTTAGCTCTAACTTTTTGAAAGTATATGGGGAGGCAGAAAAATTAACTAAGATATCAACTTTTTTTTTCTTTAAATCGAAAATAGGATTTTTTTTATGAATTCCTCTACCGTCTATATTTTTGTTTACCCATAAATCCTCACATATAGTAAAACCAAGTCGCCAAGTTTTATTATTAATTTCTTTTGTTAAAACAGAAACTTTTTCTCCTGATCTAAAATATCTTTTCTCGTCAAATACTTCATAAGTGGGAAGAATAATTTTACGAGCAATTATTTTCCATTCGCCTTGCTCAAGCAATGCAATAGAATTATAAAGATTTGGGAAAAATGAATCATTTATTATCTCTGCCATTCCAATGGTGACACTTAAATTCCCATATGTTTTCTTAATATCTAATGCTAATTGGTCAAGTATTTGATACTGATTTTGGATTAAATTTTTTTTTAGAAGTAAGTCATTGGCTGGATATCCCCATAATGATAATTCTGGAGTAAGAACAAAATCAGCAGAGATTGAGTAAGCCTTCGAAGCGATATCAAATATTTTTCTTGCATTACCCTCTAAATCACCAACAACTGGATTAATTTGGGCAAGTAAAAACTTCATTCAACCAATTAAGTAGATAAGTATAAATTATTCTTTTTAACAATATCTATTAATGATTTTGGTAAATTAGAATAGTTAGAATCTAGTCGGAACTTTGAACTTGAAATATTTGGGATTTTTATTTTTGAAATCTTAAATTTCACTTTATAAGTTTCTAACATTTTAAGAGTACTTGATTCAATAGGATGACCTTCTCTGATAATTACCAAAAAACTTACCTCTTTAATAATTTTATCAAAATTTTTCCAACAGAAAATATCTTTAATTAAATCACTTCCTATAACAAAATCTAGGTTATTAAATTCATAAATTTTCTTACATTTTTTGATTGACTCTATTGCCCATTTACTACTAACTCTTTGATTAAATAAAATTTTGGGATTATCTAAATCTTCAATTAGAATTTTTAACAAATGGCTACGAATAGAAATATTTTCTTTGTGCTTTTTATTAGGGTTGTTACTTACATAACTTATAGTAAAAGCGTAAATTTTGGATAATTCTTGAAGTATTTTTTTATGGCCAATAGTAGGGGGATCAGCACTAGTACCAAATAAAGCGATGCTATTATCCATTTCAAGATTTATGGCAGAAAACTCATAAAGTTATTATTTAAATTTCTGTTTGATAAATAAATATTAATGTGGTTAAAAATATCTTTATCTTTAAAAGTTATATTTTGAATAATAGCTGAAGGTTCAATATAAGAAACTTTACTTCTTATAAATATCTCTTTAGCTGCTAATTTCCCAAGGATTTTTGTAGAGTGAATTGCTATTGCTGCCTGAGCAATTGCTATGGGTCCATAGGGTAATAATGATAGCCCGTTGGTAAAAGGGGCTGCTAATAAAATTATTTTCCTAAAAATATTGAAAGATGTATTTATACTAATTTGAGTTACTCCTAGAAATAAATTATTAATGGATATATTTTTGAATATTTTGGTTATGGATTTACTCTTCAAATTCAAGCCATAAATCTTACTTAATTCGCTAATTAATGCTGTATCTAGAGCAAAACTACCAGCGACATCAAACAGAATAAAAGGATTAATGGCAACTGCAGATGCCTTTATGGTAGAAAACTTGCCAATAGTTGATTGAGCTAATTTCTTCCTTTTTTTTAATCTTTGCTCTTTTATTTTTAAAAATAATTTGTCAGCCAATTGAAGAGAATTTAGTGTTAATAGAATTTCTCCGTGTTCATTTATTGTATTTGTAAAGTAGTTTTTAAGATTGTTTTCATTATTAATAATTAAGGGGATATTTAAATCTTTTGGCAGCTTGAACTTTATATTTTCTATTATTTCTTTTAATTCATTTGTTTTTAAAAGATCAATTTTATTTAATACTATAATAATTTTTTTCCCATCTTTAATAAAGGAGCTTATTTCTCTTACTTCATTTCTATTTATATCTCCTGCAACTACAAATAAAATAAAATCTGAATTATTTATACGAGAGTAGATTTTATCGGGGGATTTAATATTACAGAAATCAAATCCGGGCGAATCAAGAAACTCTATGCTTTTGAGAGTTTGATTTTTAAGAGGCATCTCTACTGCTTGTACTTCCGTTGTAGAGCCGTTGATGATATCTGTTTTGAATCTGTCTTTATTTAATAAAAAATTTAAAACAGAGGATTTACCTACCCCTGACTTGCCGTATGTTCCAATTCTTATTTTTTTTTCTTTGAGTCTAAAAAGTTGTTGATTAAAAGAAATGATTTCTCTATTAAAAAAACTCTTTTCATAGTTAGTAAGATCAATACTTTCCCACCAATTTTTTAAAAGTGAATAATTTCTATTCATTTCCAACTCTTTCATTATTTGTTTTTCCACCAACCTGCCAATACAGATAATACAGCTTCTGCTCCAATAATCCCCACGAATCCTCCAAATTCATCTACTACTACTTTCACTCCTTTATGATCCTTGTCAAATCTTGTTAATAGTTGATCTGCTTTAATCATTTCGGGAATATAGTCCACAGGTTCGCAAATTTCAGACAATAATTTTTTATTTTTCCCATTAATCAATTCTTTCAAAATGTTTTCACGTCTGACTACACCCTGTATTTTGTCTACTTTATCTCCCAAAATTACCCACCATGGTGCATTATCTGAAATTATAAGTTCTGAAATTTCGTCAAGATTTGAAGACCCATCAAGACAAGGCACTGATACTCTTGGGATCATTAAGTCTTTGGCTTTTAAATCATTTAATTGAAAAACCTTAAATATCATTGCTGCCTCATCAGCCTCTATCAAACCTTTCTGACTTCCAATTTTTGCCATTTGTCTAATTTCCTCTTCATCAGTTGAAATTTCGTTTTCTGCTGTAATTACTGGGAATATTTGTTCTATTAATATTAAAAATGGTCTCAGTATAGTATTTAGTATTCTTAGTACTGGAACGGATAATAATGCGATTTGTAAAGAAAATCTTGTACCGAGAGCTTTAGGTAAGACTTCTCCAACTAAAACGACCAGAATATAAAAAGCAATTGAAAAAAAGGTTAAACCATAACTACTATTAATTACCAAGGCTCCATATACTCCCAAAATAAGACTTCCAATTATGTTAAACCCATTATTAGTAATTGTAATAACAGCTAATGTTCTCCCAAGGTGCTTTCTAAGTTTAAGAAGTTGATTTGCTGTACTCTTAGGCTTCTGCCTTGTGGCTATTTCTAGTATTCTAATTGAATTTACAGCTAAAAAGGCTGCCTCTACTCCCGAACAACATGCTGACCCAATTAAAATAAAAATAATAAGTAAGATTAAACCGTAAACACTTGGTTCCATTAAGATAGGTTAAATATAAAATCTGTTTTAATTCATTCTTCCATTTTTTTTAAAAACACGCCAATACACATTCATGTTTAAACCTGACCATAAAGTTTTTGAAAAAAGAAGAGAAATTTTTCTCGATAAATTGGGAGGGAAAGCAGCTATTATTCCTGGGGCTAGGCTTGTAAATCATCATGCTGATTGTGAATATCCTTTCAGGCAAGATAGTAATTTTTGGTATTTAACAGGTTTTGATGAGCCAGATTCGATCGCTCTTTTTCTATCGCATAAGCCAAAGGGAGAGAGATTTATTTTATTCGTTTCTCCCAAAGATGTTATTAGCGAAGTATGGCATGGCTTTAGATGGGGTTTGGAAGGAGCTGAAAAAGAGTTTAACGCTGATAAGGCTCACTCAATAAATGAACTGAAAGATTTACTTCCAGGCTATTTAAATGGCTCTGATGAAATTGTCTTTTCAATAGGTAAGCATCCATTTATTGAAAAAATAGTGCTTGATATATTTTCACAGCAACTTGAAAATCGCTCAAGATTGGGAATTGGTGGAGATTCAATAAAATCTCCAGAAATTTATTTAAATGAGATGAGATTAATAAAAAGTGAATTTGAAATCAAAAGAATGAGGGAGGCAATCCAGATTTCAGCAGAAGCTCATGAATTAGTGAGAGAATCTATTGTAACAAAGAAAAATGAAAGACAAATTCAGGGTCTTCTTGAAGGATTCTTTCTTGAAAAAGGAGCAAGAGGACCTGCTTATAACTCTATTGTTGCTTCAGGAGATAATGCGTGTATCTTGCATTACACCAAAAATAACTCTCCATTGAATAAGAAAGACTTATTGTTGGTGGATGCTGGGTGCTCCCTCGAAGATTATTACAATGGTGACATAACAAGAACTATTCCAATAGGAGGGAAATTTTCTAATGAGCAAAAAGTTATATATGAAATTGTATTAAGTGCGCAGAAAAGCGCAATAAAAAGTGTTGTAACTGGATCGAATTCTAATACTGTTCATAATGTTGCTTTAACAATCCTCATAGAAGGATTAAAAGAAATTGGTTTATTGTCAGGTAGTACTGAGGAGATAATAAATAATAAATCATATAAGCATCTTTACATGCATAGAACTGGACATTGGTTAGGCTTAGATGTCCATGATGTTGGAGCATATAGAATGGGAGACTATGAAGTGCCACTACAGAATGGAATGATTCTAACTGTAGAGCCTGGTATTTATATAAGTGATAGGATCCCAGTCCCCAAGGGACAACCAAACATTGATGAGAAATGGAAAGGTATAGGGATAAGAATCGAAGATGATATTTTGGTCAAAGATAAAAACCCAGAAGTTTTAAGTATTGCTGCACTTAAAGAAATTTCTGATTTAGAATTTTAAAATTTGACTTATCTTTGCAATAGATTTATTTTTTATTAAGCTTAAAGTTTAAAAATGAATAAGTCAGATTCATATGATTCTAAACTTTCCAAAGCACGAGGATTGACTAGTCAGCTTGGAATGTTTGCAGAAGAAAATGATATCCCAAAAGATCTTTGGGATGCTTTGGAAGCAACAATTTATGATTTTTATCAAGTTTCTCATGATAAATAAAAATTTTTTTTAGAGTATCAATTACTAAAATCAAGAAATTTCCGAAAAATCAATCAAAATGTGACCATAAACTGATAAATTACTTAATGAACCAAAAAAAGTGAATGACCTCATCAGATAAAATTAACCAAAATTCCACAGAAAAAAAAGAAAAAAACGGTGATAACCCAAAATCTCAAAATTCCTCTCCTAATTCTGGGATGATGGGTGCTAATGCTGTATTGGCAGCTGCCACAATTGATGAAGATGGAGTGCCAACTGGGTATACCCCAAAACCTGACGAAGGTAGGTTCATTATTAAAGTTTTGTGGTTACCTGATAATGTTGCTTTAGCTGTTGATCAAATAGTAGGAGGAGGTCCAAGCCCTTTAACTGCTTATTATTTTTGGCCAAGGGATGATGCTTGGGAAAAATTAAAAAATGAACTAGAAAATAAAGGGTGGATTACGGATAATGAGAGAGTTGAAATATTGAATAAAGCTACTGAAGTAATAAATTATTGGCAAGAAGAGGGGAAAACAAAGAAATTGGAAGAAGCCAAGTTGAAATTTCCTGAAGTAACTTTTTGTGGGACTGCTTAAAAATTAATTCTTTGCAGCTTGAATCCTAGCCTCGGCCTTTGAAATCTGTTTTAAAGCTTTGATTTTCTCTGGATTTTTTTCATTTTCAGAAAATTTACTAATTGCTAATTTTGCTTCCTTTAGATCTCGTTCAGCATTCTCAACATTAATTTCTGATCCTACTTCTGCATTGTTTACTAAAACTATGACTTCATCTGATTCAATTTCTGCGAAGCCACCCATTAAAGCTATCGATTTCCATTGAGAATTCATCCTTAGCCTCAAAACACCAATATCTATAGCCGTGACTAAAGAAATATGTCCTGGAAGCACACCAAGTTGACCGGTAGTACTTGGAAGGATTACTTCTTCAGCCTCACCTTGATAAACATTTTTGTTAGGTGCTAAAACTTTAAGAGAAATTGCCATAGATTTTAAAATTATTGAGGGTTATATAAATTTATAAATATTTATTTTTCTGACCTTATTTTTTCAGCTTTTGCTTTTACTTCATCAATGTTACCAACTAAGTAAAATGCCTGTTCAGGTAGATCATCTAATTCCCCTGATAAAATCATATTGAAACCAGCTATGGTGTCCTCTAATTTTACGTATTTACCAGACATTCCTGTAAATATCTCTGCTACGAAGAAAGGTTGGGAAAGGAATTTTTCAATTTTTCTAGCCCTGTCAACTGTTAATCTATCTTCTTCAGAAAGCTCATCTAAACCAAGAATTGCAATAATGTCTTGTAGCTCTTTGTATCTTTGCAAAGTGGATTGAACAGCTCTAGCTGTTTTGTAATGCTCATCACCAACAACTGATGGTTGAAGCATAGTGCTTGTTGAGTCTAATGGGTCAACTGCAGGATAAATTCCCTTAGCTGCGAGAGCTCTTGCAAGAACAGTAGTAGCATCTAAATGCGCAAAAGTTGTTGCCGGTGCAGGGTCGGTTAAATCATCAGCAGGTACATAAACAGCTTGAATAGAGGTTATTGATCCTTCTAAGGTAGATGTAATTCTCTCTTGCAATTCACCAACGTCAGTACCTAAAGTTGGTTGGTATCCAACCGCAGAAGGCATTCTTCCAAGTAAAGCTGACACCTCAGATCCGGCTTGAACAAATCTAAAGATGTTATCAACAAAAAGTAGAACGTCCTGTTTATTTACATCTCTAAAATGTTCAGCCATTGTAAGTGCAGATAAGCCGACTCTCATCCTTGCACCAGGAGGCTCGTTCATCTGTCCAAAACATAATGCAACTTTTGATTGAGTCAAATCATTTGCATTGATTACGCCTGACTCTTTAAATTCTTCATATAAATCGTTCCCTTCTCTAGTTCTTTCTCCTACACCTCCAAATACAGAAACACCCCCATGTTCCTTAGCGATATTATTGATTAACTCTTGAATAAGAACGGTCTTTCCAACACCTGCACCGCCAAATAATCCAACTTTTCCTCCTTGTCTATATGGGGCCAAGAGGTCTATAACTTTGATTCCTGTTTCAAAAACTTTAGGCTTTGTTTCTAAGTCGGTTAATTTAGGTGCAGCTCTATGAATTGGTGCAGTATCTTCTGTCTTTACTGGACCTTGTTCATCTACTGGTTCACCTAACACATTAAAGATTCTTCCTAAAGTAGCTTCTCCTACTGGTACAGATATTGGCGCTCCTGTATCGACTGCTTCCATGCCTCTTACAAGGCCGTCTGTGCCGCTCATTGCAACTGCTCTTACTCTATGGTCACCAAGAAGCTGTTGGACCTCTGCAGTAAGCGCTATTTCTTGTCCTGCAGGATTTTTTGCTTCAATTCTTAGAGCATTTAAAATTTTAGGCAATTTTCCTGCTGGGAATTCTACATCTAGAACTGGCCCGATTACCTGACGAACTACGCCTTTAGTTTGTGAAGAAGTTGATGGAGTTGCTACCATTTTTTATGAATTGGTGATGATTAGCTGATTTAAACAGCACATAATCCGAAAATACTACCACCTCATGGGTGTATTCGTTAAATGGGTTCGGCCAACCGCACAGTTGAAGTATGGTTTAATTGCTGCTTCGCGGATTATGTTGTTGAAGATACGGATCGAGAATCTCTCGTTCCATTTATATGACGCGAAGCGTCTCAATTATGATCCTCCATTAATCTATGGCAGCTGTTTCACTTACAGTCTCTACAGTTAAACCACTGGGAGATAGAATCTTCATTAAAGTTTCCGCATCTGAGGAAAAAACTGCTGGGGGCATTCTTTTGCCTGATACAGCAAAAGAAAAACCACAGGTAGGAGAAGTTGCCCAGGTAGGACCTGGGAAGCTTAATGACGATGGCTCTCGACAAACTCCAGAAGTGAGTATTGGCGATAAAGTTTTGTACAGCAAATATGCTGGAACAGACATTAAATTGGGCGGAGACGAATATGTCTTGCTCTCAGAAAAGGATATTTTGGCTGTTGTAGGCTAAAATATTTGTTTCAAAAATTATTAAAACTTATTACTAAATTGCTGCCTAAACATGGCTAAAAGAATTATTTACAATGAGCAAGCTCGAAGAGCTCTCGAAAGAGGCATCGATATCCTTGCTGAGTCCGTTGCTGTAACGCTTGGACCAAAGGGAAGAAATGTTGTACTAGAAAAAAAATTTGGTGCTCCACAAATTATTAACGATGGTGTCACAATCGCAAAAGAGATTGAATTAGAAGACCACATTGAAAACACAGGCGTTGCATTAATTAGACAAGCAGCTTCAAAAACAAATGATGCAGCTGGAGATGGTACGACTACTGCTACTGTCTTAGCCCATGCAATGGTTAAGGCCGGCTTGAGAAACGTTGCTGCAGGAGCTAATGCAATAACCCTGAAAAAAGGAATTGATAAAGCTACTGAATTTCTTGTTGGTAAAATTCAGGAGAACTCAAAACCTATTAGTGATAGTAATGCTATTGCTCAATGCGGAACTATTGCTGCCGGAAATGACGAAGAAGTAGGTCAAATGATTGCTAATGCCATGGATAAAGTTGGGAAAGAAGGCGTTATCTCTTTAGAAGAAGGAAAATCAATGACCACTGAGTTAGAAGTTACTGAGGGTATGCGATTTGATAAAGGTTACATTTCACCTTATTTTGCAACAGATACAGAGAGAATGGAAGCTGTTTTAGACGAACCATATATTCTTCTGACTGATAAAAAAATTGCTTTAGTACAAGATTTAGTTCCTGTTTTGGAACAAATAGCTAAAACTGGAAAGCCACTAGTTATCATTGCCGAAGATATTGAAAAAGAGGCTTTAGCTACTCTTGTAGTCAATAGACTAAGAGGAGTATTAAACGTTGCCGCAGTAAAAGCTCCTGGATTCGGGGACAGAAGGAAAGCTATGCTTGAGGATATGGCTGTTCTCACAAATGGTCAACTCATTACTGAGGATGCAGGCTTGAAATTGGAGAATGCTACCTTGGAAATGCTAGGAACTGGTAGAAGAATAACAATCAACAAAGAGACTACAACTATAGTGGCAGAGGGTAATGAGAAAGCAGTTAATGCCAGATGTGACCAAATTAAGAAGCAGATGGATGAAACAGATTCCTCATATGACAAAGAAAAACTTCAAGAACGTTTAGCAAAATTAGCCGGGGGGGTAGCAGTGATTAAGGTTGGAGCTGCTACTGAAACTGAAATGAAGGATAAAAAATTACGATTAGAAGATGCTATTAATGCTACTAAAGCTGCTGTAGAGGAAGGGATTGTGCCTGGGGGAGGAACAACTCTTGCTCATTTGTCTCCAATACTTAAAGATTGGGCAGAAAAAAACTTAGAGGGAGAGGAATTAATCGGAGCTAATATTGTTGAAGCTTCACTAACTGCTCCTTTGATGCGCATCGCAGAAAATGCAGGTTCTAATGGAGCTGTTATTGCTGAAAATGTAAAATCTAAGCCATTTAATGATGGATTTAACGCTGCTACTGGAGACTATGTAGATATGTCTTCCGCTGGTATAGTTGATCCTGCGAAAGTTACTAGATCAGGATTACAAAATGCAGCCTCTATCGCAGGAATGGTTCTAACTACTGAATGTATAGTTGCAGATTTACCTGAGAAGAAAGATTCATCTGCTCCAGCAGGAGCTCCAGGTATGGGAGGGGATTTTGATTACTAACTAAAAATTAGTAAATAAGTTATTTATCTCCTTAAGGGATCAGTATTATGATCCCTTTTTTTTTTTTTTCTATGATATCCAACCAGCGCTAATGATAATTGCTAGAGATAAAAATATAATTAAAAAGGTCCAAGTAATTTTGTTGAGAGATGCCTCTGCACTACTTGCGCTGTTAAACATAGAACTTCCACTCGCAGCAATTCCGCCCATTCCATCGCCTTTAGGGCTATGAAGTAAAACTAAAAGTATCAAAAGAACACCGGAAATTACCCATATCCAACTAAAAATTTGAATCATTACTTTAGAAGCTAGTATTAGCTTTAAACATGTTGTATTACTTTATTATAACCTTTTAACTCTATTTCTTTAATAAGAGATTTTCCTGTCATTTCTTTAGGTATTGGGAGATTTAATAATTGCAATAAGGTTGGAGCAATATCTGCCAAGCCAGCGTTTTCTCTTAAATAAATTTCATTTCCCATATTAGGTATTTTTCTTTTTTCACCCTCAATTAAAATTAATGGAACTTTATTTGTAGTGTGTGCTGTCCATGGCTCTCCTGCAGAGCCTTTCATTACTTCTGCGTTACCATGATCAGCTGTTATAAGAATGCTCCCACCCATTTCTCCAGTAGCGTTAACTATTTGACCTATACATCTATCAACAGTTTCTATTGCTTTTATTGTTGCACTCATATTGCCTGTATGACCTACCATATCCGGATTAGCAAAATTGATTACAATAAAGGCATAGTTTCCACTTTTAATTGCCTTGGAGCAACTAATAGTTAACTCTTCGGCGGACATTTCAGGTTCCTTATCATAAGTTGCCACTCTTGGTGATGGAATCAAATGTCTCTCTTCTCCAGGTAATGGAATTTCTACTCCTCCATTGAAAAAATATGTTACGTGAGGATATTTTTCTGTTTCTGCTGTCCTATATTGCTTGAGTCCATTTTCTGAGACTATCTGGCCAACAAAATTATTTAGAGATTCAGGAGGGAATGCCACTTTAATTGGGAAGGTTGCATCATATTGGGTAAAAGTTACTAAATTTAGTTTTGGGAAAAATTTTCTTTCAAAGTCTGAGAATGTTTCCTCTGAAAGGGATTTAATTATTTGTCTTGCTCTATCAGGACGAAAGTTAAAACAAATCAAACTATCACCATCCTTAAGATAGTTTTTAGTGATTCGCATTGGCTCTATAAATTCGTCAGTTATGTTTTTGTTATAGCTATTTTTGATGTAATCCTCAGGAGATAAATTAGTTATTTTGATATTTGGATCAGTCAAATTCGCATATGCTTTTTCTGTTCTGTCCCATAAAAGATTTCTATCCATTATCCAATATCTCCCGCATATAGAAGCAATTTCACCTGTATTGAATTTTTTTATGCATGACTCTATTTGCTTTAGATATTTTGAAGCACTTTTTGCCGGAGTATCTCTCCCGTCAGTAATAACATGAATTGCAACTTTTTTGATTCCATTATCAGATGCCCATTTTATTAAACCTAATAGATGATCGATATGACTATGTACACCTCCATCTGAACATAATCCCGTAATATGTAGCGTTGCATTATTTTTCTTTATTGAATCAGCTATCTCCTTCAACTCCTGAACCAAGCCTAACTGGTCGTTTTTTATAACATTTGAAATCCTTACGAGTTCTTGTTGGATTATTCTCCCCGAACCAATGGTGAGGTGCCCCACCTCTGAGTTACCCATTTGACCATCTGGTAGGCCTACATCAGCGCCGCTAGCGCTTATAAGTGTATGAGGATAGGCATGCCATAGTGAATCCATGATTGGTGTATTAGCATTTTTTATGGCATTGTCTGATATGTCTTCTCGATATCCCCATCCGTCAAGAATTGCAAGAACTACAGGGCTCTGTGGAGAACTTAATTTATTTATATTTTTACTGCTAATCTTTGACATATTTACATCAATTTCATAATTACCAATCTAAATTTAGCTTTAAACGCTACTTTTTAACAATTTATATTTAAAATAGTTAGCTTTTGCTAATTTATAAAAAAATTGAACGAATTTAAATTTTGATAAAAAATGTCCAATAAATCGAAAAGAATTGTGATACAAACAGAAGTTGAGCTTAGAAAAACCATTTCGCGTTTAACTTCTGAAATCATTGAAAACGTAAAAAACCTAGATAACCTTCTTTTGGTTGGGATTCCCACTAGAGGAATTAATCTAGTAGAAGTTTTTGGAAAACAATTATTCTCGAAGACAGGTGTAAAAATAAAAAAGGGAATAATTGATCCAACTTTTTATAGAGATGATCAAAATAGAGTTGGAACTCGCCTAATAAAAGCAACTAATATTCCTACACCCATTGAAAAACAAGAAATTCTTTTGATAGATGATGTAATTTATACAGGTAGAACAATTAGAGCTGCTATTGATGCTTTATATTCTTGGGGTAGACCTCAAAGAGTTATGTTATTAGTAATGGTAGATAGAGGACATAGAGAACTTCCTATTCAGCCTGATTTTTGCGGTATAAGAGTTTCAACTAGTAAAGATGAATGTATAAGTTTACGTTTAAATAATGTTGATAATGAAGAAGGTGTATTTATTGAATAGATTATTTTTAGGAAATATTTCCTAAATTATATTCCCCTATAAATTGATCTTGAAAATCTAAACACTTAACTAATAAATCAGCTTTACTATTAATTTTAAAGAAAAGTTTTAAGTTATCTTCTCCAATTTTAGATTTATCTTTAACAAATATTTTGACTGATTTTTTGTCCCATTTTATAACTTTCTCTTCACTTTGAACTTCTGATAATTTTGGTAATCCATTCTCAAAAATCACGTCAAATTCTCTTTGTTTTTTTGTTTCTCCAATAATTATTTCAAATATTTCCTGGTTATTTTTACTTGCTTGAACAATCAATTTATATGGGTTTTCAGTTGGCCATGTTTGACCTTTGCAAAAAATAGGATGCCAGAAATGTTTTTGGTCTCTTCTATTGAATAATCTTATGGATAATCCTTTATTTAATATGTCTTTAATTTTTACACCTGGGGTCATTGCTAAAGCTCCCAAAGCTATTGATTCAATGGGAGGAGGAGACTTTATTTGAATTTTTGGAATTTTTTTTGTTATCCATTCTTTAATTAATGGTATTTGCGTTCCCCCTCCAACTAAAATGATTGCGTTCAAGTCATCTACTGTACAAAATTTGCCCCTTGCGATATTTAATAAATCTTTGAGTAAAGAGTTAAGGTGATTAAGAAGATTATTTTTTATAATAATTTTCTCAAATATTTCTCTACTTAAGTAAAAATCTTTTTCTTGATACTCTTCAGTTAATAATTGTATTGGATATTTAGTATCAAATTTTATTTCAGAGCTGCTGAGTTTACACTTTATTTCTTCTGCTTTTGAAAGATTAATCGCATATTTGTTATTTGGCATAAGATAATCAACAATCCATTGGTCAATATCTTTACCGCCAATTTTGGAACCTGTTTTACTGATTATTTCAGCACACCTTATTTTTTGTTTTGAGATAGAGCTAACATCATTTCCTTTGAATTTTAATAGTTCAGCTATTGGACTAGCTTTCCCTTCTCCCCCTTCTATTTTGACTATATTCATGTCGATTGTGCTTCCGCCAATATCTAAGGTCATGATTTTAGAGCCAGATGGTATATTAATGCCTAAACTTGCTGCTGTAGGCTCATCAACTAGCGCTATTTCATCTACAGAAAATTCTCCGCATAGATTAACTAACCATTCTCTATAACCCTTATAAGTATCAATTGGAGCAGTTAAAACAAGTCTCTTAATTAAATATTTTTGAGGAATGTTTTCCCACAAAAATTTAAAAAATTTTTCACCACTTTCAGTAGGGTTTAAAATATTTTTTTGTTTAATTTTTTCGATAGGATTTCCAATTAATCTTTTAAAATTTGAATGAAAAAATAAATCCGAATTAGAACTATCCCTCATCTTCAATGCACCACTGCCAATTTTCAGAATTTTTGAAGGCTCTTCGAACCAAACAGCTGTAGGGACAACACCTGGAGATGATGTAATATTCGGTATTTCAACTAGAATTAAATTCATATCTTTTTCATATTGAAAAGCTACGACAGTATTAGTATTCCCTAAGTCAATAGCAAGCGTTCCGGATAAATTTTTTTCCATTTTTAAATTCTTATGAATCAATTAAGTTCTTTTTGTAATTTATGTTTTGATTTGGTTAAATAAGCTGTAAAATACATTTTATAGTAAAAAAAATTCTTTAATGAACATATCAAGTAACTCAGGTATTGACGCTAATGATCTTGCGAAAAGAGGTGAAAGTTTAATACGAAAATCAACTAATAGATACTTAACTACTGTGAAAATTGCTTTTAGAGCCAAACAAAGACGATTTGATGATTTTGATGGTTTGTTAGAAGAGTCAACTATTAAACCTGTTCAGAGGTCAATTATTGAGCTAAGCGACGAACAAGACCAACCAGATTTACTTCCAGGTTGATTTTGGTAAAAGACCAGAAAAGGTGGAGATTACTTAAAGATTATAAAAAAGGCAAATTTTGTTTTTTGATTGGCGTTGATCATTGGTCAATTGAGTTGCAAAAAAGTGAATTTCATTCACTTTATCTTTTACTTTTAAGAATTAATGAACAACTATTAGGTATAAAGAATGATCTAATGGATGAGGAGTCAATTACTTTACAACTAGAACAACTACCTTGGTATATTGAGTTAGAAGGAAAAAAAAGTGAATGGAGTTTAAGATTTGTTTTTGAAAGCCAAGATCAAACTCGCTCTTTCGAAATGTATTGGCCGATACCATTAGCACAAAATTTATTAAATGAAATAAAACAAATGTGGGAATCAATGGATTGAAAGATAAATAAAATTGGAAATTTTGAAAATTATTTCCCCGAAGCCAAAAAATTTTTTCACAACTTTTCCACAGTAAGTTTTTACAAAATTAAGGTTGAACTACAGTTTGTGGAAAACTGTTGATTTTATATAATTCTTCATATTTTATAAAAGCTTATTTATTAAAAAATGGTTTTCTTAGTACCCCCTGTGATGACTTAAATCTCATTATTCTATTACTTGAGACTGTATTAAATTAACACCGCTTGACGATTTTGAAATTTTGAAGAAAACTAAGTCTTGTAGTATTTATTTTTAGAGAAATTTTTAGATATGCAAAAATTAAATTGTGAAGCAAATCAAGTAGTTTTAAATAATAAAGAAGAAGTAATTAGTTTCAAATGTGAACTCCAAGAAAACCTTCAAAAGGCAATGAAAAAATTTGTAGATGAACATCCTAATTGGGATCAATACAGGATAATACAAGCTGCAATTGCAGGTTTCTTAATGCAAAAAGGTTTTCAAAGTAGGGACTTAACCAGACTCTATATTGGAAATATGTTTTCAATGAATTTTAAAAAATAAAATCTTTCATAATTTTTCTAATAGTAATTTTGCAATATCATTAGGGACAGGAAGAATAGATAATCTATTCCCTTTTTTTACGACTAATAATTCATCCTCACTAAATAAAACTTTTAATTCAGGTAAACTCAGAATCTGTTTTGACTTAGATATATATTTTACTTTTACACAATCCCATCTTGGATTGTCAGTTTTAGATTTTGGATCGAAATACTTTGAATTTTTATCAAATTGAGTAGGATCTATAATATTTAAATCTATTACCTCCATAAGCCCAACTATTCCAGGAGGCATGCAGTTTGAATGATAGAAAAAGACTTTATCTCCTTTTTTCATGTTTCTCATGAAATTACGAGCCTGATAATTTCTTATCCCATCCCATAAAGTTACACCATCATTTTTTAAATTTTCTATACTGTATGCGTCAGGCTCACTTTTCATTAGCCAGTAGTTAATCTCATTCATGTCAACTATTTAGAAGAAAGTTAAGATGTGTGAATAGAGTGAGCTTTGCTCATCTTTCGTTAGATCCAAATCATCTAATTTATTTAATCTAATTTACCGTATAAAAATAAATTTAAAAACAATAGAAACAGACCGCTAGATACTTATCTTTTTTTTTAATTTTTTTTCATTAGGTGCTTTATTCGTAGAACTATTATGTTGACAAAATTTATTAATTATTATTTAAAAAATTTTTAATAAACTTAAGGTTAACAATTTATTAAATTAATTTGAATGATTAAGAAGAATTCTGGAAATTTGAGAGCTTACCAATCTAACGATAAGTTTGATAATCAACAACCTGCAAATGACACTAATAAAATATCCGATAGTGGGATAGATCAAAGTACATTATCTTTTAAAAGCTTAAGTAATAGGATGAGAAGAAATATGAAAAAAATTGACTTATTATTTCAAAATGGTTTTGAAGTAAAAGGTTCGGTTAAAGAACAGACACTCACAGATCCAGATGGAGTACCTGTAAATCTCTGGGATTGGGTCCCTTTATTAGGTTATGGCTTATCTGGAAAAAATCGAAGTGAGTATGTTGATTATAAGTTTCCTAAATTTTCTTGGTTAGCCTTTTTATTTCCTATTGTTTTTTTTATAAAGATTAAAAACTGGGGATATGTAATGTTAATTGTGATTGTTGATTTAATATATGAAATCTTAATAAGAGGCTTAGGTATTGATTTCTCAAATTTGTATGAATCAGGTTCAACAATTGCAAGGATTGGAATATTTTCAACAATCGCGTTATGGGGATTTCATATAATTCTTGGGCAAATTTATCCTTATTTAGTTTGGGATTCATTAACAAAGGAAATTAAACATATTGATTTATGGATCTGTATCATATTTTTTATAATTTATAGTTCCCTTTTTGTCATTATTTAAATATTTATTGAATCCTAATAGATTGATTTGTTAAATGGAATTAATCATAAGTCTTACTCAATTAATACTATAAAATGCAAAATCAGAAAACTATCTTAAATAAAATAATAATTTGTTTACCTGTTTTTTTGTTTTTAATATTTGTCTTTAATTTCGTTAGAAATAATTCAACTCTTTTTATGCCTAAAGAATATAAAACTATAAAGAAATTAGTTAATAAAATTGCAGCTAAAAATAATTTGGGTGATAAAGAAATAATATTTTCTATCGCTAATGGAAGATATATGTCATGGAGGGCAAAAGAACTAGATTTATGTAAAGAGGATGAGTGTTGGTATTTCAATAATTTAAATCCATATAAAAAATATAAAAATCTAAGAGGTATTAATCTTAATGAGCTTGGCAAACAAGCTTATTTGTATGGAGGAATAGAGGGTTATGCTTGGAGAGGCATTGTTTGGTTAAGTAGATCTACATTTCGTTCGTATGGAGAAAAAACAGATTTATTGGCTTGTACCATAGGACATGAGATATCTCATGTTATTTTCGATAGCCACATAAATGATTCAATAAAATTATCTGAAAATTTAAAGAACATAGAGATAGAGAATAATAATTATTTAAAAAAAGACAACAATAAAGAAGATAATAAGAATGAAGATTATAAGAATGAAGAAAGAAATTTTGTTGAAATGGAATTGAGTAGACAATCTGAAAAAAAAGCTGATTTTGAAGGGGCGAAAATGTTAATCAATGCAGGTTTCCCTAAAGATACTTGTTTAAAAGAACTTAAGTTTCTCACCGAATTTGAAAAATTAGAGACTGAGACTAATATGGAAAGCACCCATCCTGGATATTTAGAGAGATATAAATCTCTTGAGAAATCTATAGATAATTATGATAAATTTGCTTACTTAAATTCATTTAAACCCTATAGTTGGAAATGGAAATATAAAAGGAAAATAAATTCCTTAATATTCATCCCAATCAAATAATATTATTTAAAAAATTTAATCTAATTAAATTTAATCATGATTAAAAATTATTTAAAAAAAAATAAATTATATATTTTTATTTTTATTACAGCTGCCATCCTAGGTATTTTCTTGGACTTTAGTTCTGCTGATGTTGGTTCAAACAAAGAGGTCATAAAAGAGGGATTTAGATGGGCAAGATTAATCAAGATTGCATTAATAGTTGGGGGTTGGAATTTAATTAATCATTATTTCTTTAAAGATAAAAAGTAAAAAAAATATTTGATTGAATTGCCTCTTTTCATATCTCCAGAGTCATTTTGCTTGATATTTCTTCATTATTTATATGAAAAATTTTTCTAATTCTTTTTTTCTTCATTAATATTCTTATCTGATATATTTGATGATTTGATAATTTCCCAGGCCTCTAAGGGAGTTTCTGCATATTCAAAAAGATTTAAGTGATCATCCGAAATTAACCCAAGATCAGCTAGATATTTGAAGTTAATTACCTTATCCCAATATTCTCTTCCAAATAGGATTATTGGAATTTTATTTTTCATGCCTGTTTGACAGAGTGTTAACAGTTCAAATAATTCGTCAAGTGTTCCAAAACCTCCAGGGAAGAATACAGCTGCGATTGCTCTCATGACGAAATGGACTTTTCTTAATGCAAAATAATTGAATTTAAAGCAAAGACCAGGAGTTATGAAAGCATTTGGAATTTGTTCATTTGGGAGACTTATATTTAACCCTATAGATTTGCAATTTGCTTCAAATGCTCCTCTATTAGCAGCTTCCATAATCCCTGGCCCACCACCTGTCATGATCACATGAGAATTAATGTTATTGTTTTGATTATTAATTGAAACTAGTTTAGAAAACTCCTTGGCGGATCGATAGAAGTGACTCATCAATAGTAAATTTTTTAATCTATTCAGATTTCGTTTAAGTAACTTGGATGAAGGATTTATATCAATTAACTGTTGTACTTCGTTAATCTTTTCTATTGTTTTTGATTTTTTTGAAATATTTGCACCTCCAAAAATTATTATTGTTGAATGGATTTTATTTTCTTCAAGAATTAAATCTGGTTTAGTAATTTCAAGCATCATTCTGACCCCACGCATTTCATTTCTGCCGAGCAAGTTAAAATCTTCATGAGCCAATTTATAGGAATCAGAATTAACAATCAAATTCAGATTCTGTAAATCATTAGTTTTATGTAAAATATCTTTTTGTGTTTTATCCATATCAAGAAATTGCTTTAACTTTGTTTTCTAGAGGATTCAAACAAACTCTTTTAATTTGATTGTTTTCGTAAAACCAATAAACGGGTTGACTCTTTCTTGCTTTAACTAAATTTTTTCTGTCTAATTTTTGAGGTATAAATTCTTTAGCGGGATCAAAAAATGCATCTCTTTTTGGTTGATTTAAAACAACACTACCTTCTTCCCCTGAGATTGATCTGTGATAGGTCCCAATAGGAATTTCTAGTGCCCCCATAGATCTATTTAAAAAAATTTCATGATGGGGTTCATCCCACGAAGGATTTATTAAAATAAATGTTCTTTTTCCAGTAACAACTAAGTTGTAATCAGTTTGATGATTGTGTAAGTAATATTGTTCATCATTAAATTCATTTGGAGGCGAAATGGCCTCTTCAGAATGAATTACCACATCACAACCATTAGATGAATCCAAACCTGCATCAAAGAATGTGACTTTTGGAGTCTCTCGAAAAATAGTTATTGGTAAGAATCTTAAATTCATAAATCACCTCTCATTAAATACATTTAGGTATCTTTTAGAATATGGAAGCTTTGAAAAAAGATTAATGAATCTTCAGTTACTACGAACTAAAGCATCTTCTTTCGTTGGTTAATCTTGATATTCTTTCTTAAAAGTTTCTTCTAGGACTTTTAATTTTTACATAATCTAGATCTCTAAGATCTTCGTTTGGAACTGTGAAATGTTCTTGAAGTTTAATCTTTCCTCCTAATTAATACTGTTTTTTGTAGCCATCCCAAGTTTGAGAAAATCTTAATCCTATGTAAGAAATTAAAATTGCCCAAAATAGAATTTCTATAATTAAATTAGTCATTTGTTTGTCCTCCTTTCTATTTACGTATGATTTAGTACGGATGATATATAAAAATCAAGCGTAAGAATACCTAAAAAAGATAAATATTAATCGCAATAAATCTTACAATGACTATTGGTAGGATGAGTTATGCATTCTTGATTCCAATATTCTTTTTCATCTTTTTTGGGCAATTCATAATTGAAATCATGCATTTTCCAAATATCTGAAGTAGCGTTTTTAAGAGCGGTGAATGGAGTAGTGAGTTTCATAAAACCTCCTTTAATCTCTAACATTTTTATTATCCTCCTTTCTAATTTAAATTCATAGGGTATTAATACCTTATAAATACTTTATTGTATTTATCACTATCTGGTTTTATTCATAAAGTGAAGAAATAATGTAGGAATTTTAATTACTTCAAAAATTTTGTGGATAGTAAATATAAGGTGCATACGATTCAAATTCCAAAAACAAAATGCCTCCTATTTATTAGTTAAAAAACTTTTTAAGTTTTGGTTGAAAGAGATACCAATTTGCTAGAAAAAATCAATCAATCTCCTTCGAGTTTAGATTGACTTTCCATCATTAATTTATTTACCAAACTACCTTTGATTGCCTCCACCCTTGAGCAATAAATTTCCCCCATTTTTCTCTAGCTTTATCAAGCTTCAGTTTTTTTCTTTTTCTTTTCTGGCAGCATTACCTTTAGCTCTTAACAATAAAGTAATTGTAAGTGCAGCACTAAGTATTACAGCATCAATTAAAAGGTGAGGTGAAATATTCATTAGCTGATTAAATAAATAAGAAGAGTCATCGTTTTTTCAGATACAAATCTTTTTACTGTGAAAAAAAAGAGAGTTTCAACTATATAATTTCAGATTAATTGTTGACTGTAAAATAATTATTGGGAAGAAGGGGCTAAATAGCCCCTCTTGGTGAAACTCTTCCAAAGAAACACCATTAAAATCTTACCTTGAAATATGACAAGTGAAGCAAACTAAGAGAAAATTTTAAGTATATAATTTTAGCTAATTATTGTATATTTACGTTACAAGAGTTTAGTTATATCAACAGAGTCAGTATTTTTGCTCATTGATAAATTTACTATACAAATAATATTATTATCAAGAATAAAAAAGGTTTGATTTTGAAAAAAATAATTAAATTGTTGAAATCATTTCAAAGAAGAATCGATATTATAAGTGCAGAAACTCAGTTGAAGTTTATATTGGATAACTAATAATGGAATTCCCACATTGCCCTATATGTGTTGTTCTTGCGTTTATTTTCGTATTTATAGGATTTACTCGTACTTATTTGTGTTTTATTCTTTTTAGGAATTTTTTAAATGAAGCATCCAAGTCTAAATTGAAGATTAGCTTCACGTAAGGGTTGACAGTTAAGTGCAAATAATCTACAAATAAATTGTAGTAAACACTACATAATCGTCCGATCTACCACCTGATAGACCGCAGTACGACTCAAGTCATAGGACGGGGACTTGAGCATTTTTAGGAACTGCATTATGGTTAACATGTATTTTAATGGCAAGTCATTTGTATATTGTAAGAAACAAGAAGAGAAAACAGTAAAGCTTACATATAGAGGGTCTAGTTACTTGAGATAAGTTTTCAAATTTTTGAATATTAAATAAGCCACCTTTTAGAGGCATTATCAAATTTATCAAATATGTTTTGCCATTTTAGATAATAAAAAATGAACTTACTAGATTACAAAAGAAGAAATCTTATATATTTGGAATTTTGTAGATAAGGAGGAGGCTATTGATTAACTCTGTATGGATACAAATAACATTATATTTGAATATTAGTGTTCTTTATAAATTGGTAAATCATAATTTTTGCTTTTTACATAGCTATTCACTTTATTAATGCTATTAGACCCATTTATTCTGAATATGTGTGCTGTTGTTATTGGTTTATTGATTTGAAGAGAAATTAAACTTAAAAAAGCTAGATAATTATTTTAATTTTTAAATTATTTTTGGAAAGTACTTGCTATCAATAAGGTTAACCTTCAGAAGGTTTCAAAATTTTTTCTACAATATCTGCGTTGATTATAGTGATCTCTCCATTATCAATATTGGCTACTTGGAACAAAGTCCATGAATTTGGATTTCTAGCTCCTCCAATACAGTCGATGACTTGACCGACCCAATAATTTTTATTCTTTTCTTTAGAATTCTCGCAATTTTCTTCATTTTTAATTACTACATAATCACCAGGCCTAACAAAAAGAAACTCAGGAGTTGCCGAGCTCACAATAACAAGCTAATAGTATAAATGTACTATAGCAAGTTATTGGTTTTGTTGGCGAACTTTGAATTTATTTTCAAACTAGAGATAATTCAATAATCAAATGGGAACTACTGAAATTGCTATATTTTCTACATTATTGGGATTAATTTTACCTTTAAAAGACGCTTATATAAAAAGAAATATTCCAGGATAATATTTACAATTCATTTTTAAATTAAATAAGATTTAAGTTGGTCTAAAATGTCGGCACGGTTAGAAACTAATTTTGTAAAAACTAAATATATCAACCCTCCCATTGCGAGTCTTCCGTTAAATTTCTCTAACTGTTTTAGTTTTCTCAACACATTTATTTTTGTAGTTAAACAAAATTTAGTGGGTATAGTAAATAAAAAAGTATTGGTTACTTCAAAATTAAAAAAAAATTTTACTAAATTTATAGAAATATTATTTTAAAAACTAATTAAATTCAAAGCCAAGCCTCTTTCATCTCAAGATATAGTTTTTCGCTCTCAGCGGAATTAATTTTGCTGTCTGAATAGGATTGTTGCTGTTGCTGTTGTTGCTGCTGAGTTGAGTTAGTATTAGGATTTTGGACTTCGCTCATTAGAAGACTTGAATATTTGTGTTTATTCTCTCATATTCAGAGCTTTTTTTGACAACTTAAATTATTAAATTTTATTTAAATTTTCTACTTTTTTAAGTTTGCTTTTTTTAGAAAATTATTTTGCTACTGTAGTTTTGGCGTATAAGAATTTAACTTCCCAATATACAATCCCTAGGAAGATTGAACTTGCAATAATAATTTCAGAAATGGCTAACATTTTATTTGTCAATACTATTTGAATTTTGGTATCAATTTACACATAATGCAATAGGTACTAATTACATTTTAGATTTGAAAAATCTTACTGAATAAAATAAGGCGTCGAAATAATATAAAATTTTAAGTTAGATACATATTATTCCCGTGGGGGATCTCATAAATCCAACAATTCTTATACCTTTAATACCTCTAGTAACGACTTTATTTATTTTTACTTTATTGGTAAGTTTTAACAGAACACTAAATAGGTTAACAAAACCAGTCACGGTGCTTCTTGCATTATCTATATTAAGTTCTGCTTTAATAAGCTCAATTGACTATTTTCAGAAAATAGAAAAAGAATTAGTTTTATCTGAATTCCTTAAATTTTTTGAAGAAACAAATTTAGTAATACATCTCAATTTAGTGAATGAGAAAATAATAATTTTTTTCTCATTAATAATGGTATCTATAATAGGATTATCTTTTTATAAATTACCTAGAAAACAAGGTTATGTTTCATTGATGATTACCCTAGGATTAATATCTTCTGCGGTAATTATCTCAATATTGCTTATAGATGTTTCAGCGCTCATCTAAACTTTAGTAAGCATTGACAAAGCTTCGTTAAGTTCTTGGACATGATTTAATTCATCTTGAGCGATTTCTTTTATTTTTTGATCATTTGGATTGTCGTTTAAATATTTGGAATAAGTTTCAAATGCATGTTCTTCAATTTTTATGTTGATATCATATGCATTAGCTGGAGAGAAGAAATAATAAAAAACCATGATCCAGTAGTAAACAAGCACAAGGTGTCTCGCAAAGAATCTATCAATCCAGAACCTATCTCCTCCTCTTTTCTCCATTTCTTTAAGATGCTCAGTTTCGTTAACAGCTTGATAAAAATGTTCTTTCATTAAAATCATTGTTTTTTCATTTTTAATCCCTAAGGATTCTTTAAAATGAAGAACTGAAAGAAATGCAAAATAAGGTGATCTAGCTATTACTTCTAAAACCCAAAATCTTTGTAAAGATCTACCGTAGTATATGAAGTCCAAGAATTTGACAGTGTTATTCAAAATAAAAGAATTTAATTTCTTCATAAATTTCCTTTTTCTTTAAGTATAATTACTTAGCCGCTCAAGGTCTACAGTATATTCAAGTTATTAACTAAAAATTAATATCTACGCTCCAAAAATTGTGACCTCTATTGAAATATTTTTTTTTCATGCATTAATTGGATAGATTAAAATTTTATATGAAAACCACTGAAAAAATTGCAAATGCGAAAAAGAGGATTGATGAATTAGAAAGACTAATAAAATATTGGAATGATTCAGATGATGACCATGATGAGGCAAAAATAGTAAATTTTACAGTGAAAATTGAAAATAATGTTGCTTAGTTTTTGATGATTAGGGCTGATTAATTTTTATCTTCTAAAAGTGATTTAATATCTTTTAGTATTCAAATGTTGTTGGATCTGTAAATAGAGCAATTAAACCTATTCTCAAAAACGGTAAGAAAGAAATAATCTAAAAGAAAAATATATATGAAAACATTTTCAAAAAAATATTTAGTTCCGATTAAATTTATACCATGGGTTTTCTGGGTATTTATATTTTTTATGAGTATATATTTGTGTAAGACAGCTTGGATAAGTTGAATAGTTAATAATCTAACTTCTCCTTAGCCAACCAGGAGCACCTCCAAACCAATCAGATATATCATCTTCGTTTGGGTTGAAATGATTTTCTTTATCTAGCCCATCTATCCCAAATGATTGTAAGAGGTTATCAATTCCCCCATCATTTTTTATGCCATTTCTTCTAAAGCTGTTAGCTTTTTTTAGCCAAAGAGAAATTGTAGAATTATGGTTTGCAAATTTCTCAACATATATCCTTTCTTCTAATGTAATTGATTTATCTTGAGCAATTCTTTTTATTATTCCTTGGATCTTTAGTCTTTTTTGGTTACTAAGAAGCATTTTCGATCAATTCATTTAATTTTTTATAGGAAGGATTATTAAAAATATCTTGTCAATGTTAATTTCAACAAATTCACTATTTTAGAGGGTTTTTAGCAAGGAAAGTCTTAAAACACTTAAAAAAAGCATCAATAAGTTATAAATTATACATTTATTCATTTATGAAACTTATAAATCTTACAAATAAGATAAAAAAAATCAATCTACTTTCAAAGATACCTTGAAAATAAAATAATAGAACAGAGTTGTTGCGTTATAGTAAATCTGTACTATTATTAGTACAGATTTACTATTTAGACATGAAAGTGATTTCATCTTCTCCTTATGCCCCTTTTAATTCAAAGGAGTGGAATTCTCTAGTAAGCAAAAGTGCAAAGTATGAAAATTCTCCAATAAAGTTTCAAAAAAAATTTTATAGAACTTTTAATTTAAAAAAGATTGCAAATGATGAACTTTTGCAAGAGAAAAATGAATTGCATCAACAAATGCAACTCGTATTCGGATAGAAAAATATCAACTAACAATTTTTTTATTGAATATTACTTTAAGAGATCCAATTTTTTGGTAGATTAGTATAAATACAAGAAGGATTTAATTTGGCTGTAGATCGAGAACTTTTAAAGGAAGTTACCCAAGAACTTTGGAAAACGGTAAAAAAATTAAGACCAGATATTGATCGGCAAACTCGACTTCAATTAGTTTTAAAAGCTTTACTAACTATTGGCGACTTGCCAGACCAAATGCAGGCTGCCATGGTAGTAGGTGTTTGCGCAGAAATGGATAAGAGTGATGTTGATAATGTTGAAGCTAATACACAAATCAAGGACTCAGACGGAGTTGATACTTCCACAGGCAGAAAAGTAGTTAGAAGAAGTTCAGCTAAATAAACTTTAAAAAAGATTATCCTTTAATTTTCTTTGATTCGTTTTTATTAAGTCGATTGAATAGGTAATATGAAATTACAAGTAAGAGAGGAACAAATATTGAATGTAAAGTCATCATTAATTCTGTTTGGCCCATTCCTATAAGATTTGACTCGCTTGGAAGTTGTTCTGACCAAGTACCAACTAAATGCCAGGCTTGAGGAATTGATAAGAAAAACATATAAGAGCTATAAGTTAAGTTTATGTTCAGATAAAGATTATCATTGTTGAACGTTTTTGCTTTCTTTATTCTTATTTCTTAACTAAGTATTTGTAGAGTTATAAAAAAAGAACAGGATTCATAAATTTATTTTTTTAAGAAGAGTTTTAAATTCTTTTTTACCGATAATTTTTTCAGCTGCGTAAGCACCGCTTGCTGAAACAGCAGGAATTCCAATACCAGGAAATGTACTTGCACCGCAAGTAAATAAATTTTTCACTGGAGTTTTGCAGCCTGGAAAAAGACCTTTTGCTGCAGATAATGCAGGGCCATAACTGCCGCAATGGGTATTGGTAAATTTTTTATGAGTTATTGGGCTTCCTAGCATCTTTAAATCAACCCTTTCATCTATGTCAGGGATGAATTTTCGTACTGCATTAAGGAATATCGAACATCTATCTTCTTTCAAATTTCTATATGCTAATTCCTTTGGATTTAGGTTTTCCCAAATTTCCCAAGGCTCATTTGCGGGTGTATATCCATGAAGAACATGTTTCCCTTTAGGGGCCATATTTTTATCTAAAACAGATGGTATTGAAAATACAGCTATATTTCTTTCTGCAGTTATACCTTTTTCCCACTCATCAACATGTATCGCATGTATTGGCAAATCTTCAAGACCATCAGCATGAAAACCTAGATGTATATGAAGGAAAGAATCGCATTTATTGGGGTTCAAAACTTTTGTCTTCCATTTTTTTGAAATTTCATTTGGAATTAACTTTTTTAAATTCCAAACATCAGTATTCGTGACAACAAATTCACAACTATAACTTGTACCGTTATTTAGAGTTATGCCTGACGCTAAATTTTTATTGAAGTTGATTGACTTTACTCTCGAAGAGAGAATTAATTCTCCTCCATTTTTTTTAAATCCATTAATTAAGGCTTTTACAATGGATTCACTACCTCCTTTAGGGTATTCAAGGTATGCATTAGGTTCAAACCATTCGTTAAATAAAGTAGCCATTGCAGCTGTATTTGTATCATTCATTGACATACCACTTATCAAAAAGCTCAATAAATCAACCCAATTTTTGAGAAAAGGATCCTTTAGATGATTATTCACTAAATTCCCAAAACCCTTATTAATTTTTGGTATATGTTTGATATTAGGTAAAAATTTTGAGGTTAAATTTATTAGATCTAAGAAATTTATTGATTCGGGAGAAAATGAGAGTAAAGGGATTTCATTTATTATTTGGCTAAGAGGTTTTATTCCTGAAATAAATGATTCCCATTCTTTAACAGATTGATCACCTCTTAAAGTTTTTATTTTTTGTTTAAAGGGTTCTTCTCCAACATCAAGATTAAAATTACCTTCTGGCACAATTACTTGCCACCCTTTGTATTGCAATAGTTCAACTTCTTCATCAAGTAATTTAAGTATTTGTCCTAAGGGATTAGTTGTCGGCCACTTACCTATTCCGCTCCACAATGAGGGGCCTGATTCGAAAGTGTAACCTTTTCTTTTGAAACTGTGAGCAACTCCTCCAGGCTTGGTATGTGCTTCGCAGATAAGAACTCTTTTTCCTGATAAAGCTAAAATTGATCCACAACATAATCCACCAATACCACTACCCACTATTACTACATCATAATTATTCATTAAATATTGATTATTCTCTGCTTATATGCAAATTAGCTTTATACGATTGTATTAGTTGAGGTTGTAATACTTAATACAACAGCTAAGAAAAATATGTAAGGAACTGCTTTTAGAGGTATGTATCCTTGGCTTTTAGAAATGAAATCCATTAGATTAGTTAACTTATGTAAACATAATAACGAGATCATGTTCCTTATGTGTGCCAAAAAATTATTTTTTTAGAAATATATTGAAACAAAGAAATCTTTTGGACGGATTTAAGTAATTATGAACTTTTTTGAAGTTATCTTAGTATTTAATTCTTAGATTAAAATCTATTATGAAAGACTACCCCGATATCAAAAAGATAAAACTTTTAGAAAAAAATTCTCAAAAAAATGGTAGCGGAATTGTATATGACGAATTGCTAGGAATATGGAAGTTTAAGTATGTATGGGGAAAGGATTCAGGTGAAATCAAAAATATACCTAGTTCGATTCTCCAAGTATTGTCGGCAAAACTTGAATTAACAAGTAAAAATAAAAAGGATCAAATAAATTATGAGATAAAAAATTCAATTAATTTCGGATTATTAAATATTACCTTTTCAGGCAGTGCAGAATTAAAAGGGCTTAGACCTCTATTATCTTTTTATTTTGAAGAATTGAAAATTAGTATTAGTAGTTTTCAAATATTTAATAAGGGCTTAAAAAAACCTGAAGATAAAAAAATGCCTTTTTTCTCACTTATAGGAATTAGCACTAAAGATAATTGGTTATGTGCTCGAGGCAGAGGCGGAGGGATTGCAATATGGGTTAAGTCTTAATTTAGTGGTATTCTCCTGGATGATCTACCTTTCTTACAGTAACTTTATCAACTTTTTGTCCATTAAATCTTAATAGATCATCTCCTGAAAAGTCATAACCTAAGCGTTGACCTATCAGGGCTACATCATCTGCTGTAGAGGATGTAGTAACTTGCTTTTTTAACTCTTCATCAGATTGCATCTTAATTAAAAATTTTCTTATCTCAGAAAAACTCATTACTGTAATTTGATTGATGTTAAAAAATTTATAAAAATCTTTTTCTTAGTAAGAACAAGATAAATAGATAATCATTATACTATTTTTATGACTTACCTATTCCTCTATATAGTTGGCATAATTTTAATATGGTGGATATATCGTGTTGGATGGCTTGAGGCGATCAAAACAGTAGTCAAAGTTATAATTCCATCAGCGCTTATTATTTTATTTAACATTAAAGCTGGAAGATTACTTTTCAAAAGTCCTGTAGTAGGTTTATTAAGCGCTTTGCCTACTTCTATATTTATTTTTAGAGGATCATTGCCTTTAGTTAGTTATATTAATAATTGGATTGAAAAAAAAACAAATAAGTATGATGATTCGGAGGTTATAGATACCGATTCTGTGCCTGTAGATGATTAATTTAATCAAACTTAATTCAATTAAATCCAAGAAATAATTCTTTGTGTACAACAAGCACATCAAATAAAGTTGTTCCATGAATAGGACTTAATGGGATTTTGTCTATATTTAATGCTTCTGCGCAAATTAAATGAGCATCCCATTTTGTATCGTGATCACTAATTTCAATTGACCACTCAATTACTTTTTTGAAATGATCTGGCATCTCTGAACCAATCTTTCTGCAAATTTGACATAGAACTGATAAAAGAGGAGGCTTTGATGGCCTTTTTAAATCTCTAGTAAGACTTAGTTGTGTAAAAACGCTTGTATAGCGGATATAGTCTATTAATTCATATTCTTCTTTAGTAAGAGCTGCTTTATCTAATGCTCTCTCAAATTCTTCAATGGGGGTTATGGGCCTATACAAGATATTAGTTATTGCTTTTTTCTTGATTTGAAAAATTCTTGTCTTCTGAATCTGTTTTTTCTTGATCAATTTCATTTGTATGATTACTTTCTATAGATTTAGGAGAGTCCTCTTTATCTTCTTCGTTCATAACTTGATCGATTTCATTTTGAAATTCATTCGACGCTTTTTTAAGACTTTTTAAAGTTTTACCAAGCTGTTTTCCTAATTCTGGAAGCTTTTTGGGACCAAAAATTAAAAGAGCTAAGATCAGTATTACAGTAACTTCAGGTAAACCTACACCAAAAATATTCATGGCTGATAACTAATTAATTTATGTGGAAATATATTATTAAATATAGTCAAATCACTTTAAAAAATCTTTCTTGGAATAGCTTTATTAATATTAAAAAATTTTGAAAATTGTCATTGTTATAAATACCCCTTTAAAGAAAACTAGCCAAAGTAATTGATAATCACTCAAATTTAATTTTTTTTTATACCAATTTATAAAAGTTTTGTGTTTTTCAATTAATTTTCTTATTTTCACGGAGATAATTTTTACTATCACTTATTTTATCTCAATTTCTTTTATTATTGTTTTAGAGAAATTATAAACTCAAGTCAAATTAGATTTCCCTACTAAAATTTTTTAAACTATTTTTCTTCCTAATTATTAAATCTAATCACTAAATATCAAATTTCCAAATAAAAAAATGAAGTACTTATTTGTTGTTTTTTATCTAATTTTTCTAATTTATCCAGCCGAGGCCGTCACCACAAAAATGTTTAAAGTATTGGATACCTGTGCAAGATATCGACTTGGTGAGATTAATGCTGATGAGACTATAGAAAAATTAAAATTAAAGAATTCATCTTCTAATCAGCCAAAGGATTTAGTAAGAAAATATTGCTCAGTATTTACGCCAAATGAAAAAATTGAATTTTAATAGTAGTAATATATGTTCAATTTTTTTTTTTAATTATCTTTAGTTTTTTATAGTACTTCTTT